>DAOVCF010000123.1 GCA_030670165.1 Candidatus Stahliibacteriota bacterium
GTATCACCTGATGTGCGACGCGATGGATCCTGAATCTGTGGCGAGATTAAGGATGCGCAAGCGCAGGCCGCATAAGCCGCTGGCCGTGATGTGTGCGAATATCGAGCAGGCAAGAAGCTTAGCGGTTATCTCTCGGGAAGAGGAGCTTGTGTTACGTTCACCCGCTGCCCCGATCCTTCTCCTGCCCTGGAATCCGGATGTGGGTGAGGATATAAGGGCAGCACTTGCTCCCCTCAATCCAGGCGCAGGCATCATGCTTGCCTACACCCCGATCCATCATCTTATGTTTGCAAGAGATATCGAAAGAGTGCGGCTGGGGCCGGTTGTTGCGACAAGCGCCAACCAAGGTGACGAGCCGATAATTGCCGATGAAGGTAAGCTTTTAGAGAAACTGGGGGATGTGTTCGATGCGGTGCTGGCCCACAACCGGGAAATTGCCAACCGCATCGATGATTCGGTCGCCTTCTTACACCCCACGCCCTCGCCGCGCGATGGCGTGGGGACCCCGAAAGAACCTCGACCCTCAAAGATGAGAGACAGCCTTCACTTGGTGAGGCGCGCGCGGGGATTTGCTCCGGCCCCTATCGAAACGCCTTTCTGCTTCCCGCCTTCGCTTGCAGTAGGAGCGGAGATGAAGAGCTCGTTCGCGGTGGCCGACGGAAACCGCGTATGGCTATCTCCTCACATAGGCGAGCTTTCAAACCGGGAAACGATGGAGTTCTTTGAGCAAACCCTTGGCACCTATCTTCGCTGGTTCCGCGTCGAGCCTGAAGTGGTTGTCTGTGACGCGCACCCTGACTACCTCTCCACCCGGTGGGCCGAGCGGTATGCCGAGGATAAGGGCATTCGGCTTTACCGCGTCCAGCACCATCACGCGCACATAGCCTCGGTGATGTTCGAGCACGAGATAGAGGAGGAGGTAATCGGCCTTGCTTTGGACGGTACCGGCTACGGTCCTCACCCCGCAGATTTACTGCGTGAATCTGCGGGGACCCCGGATGATTATTCTTCCATCTGGGGATGCGAATTGCTGTACGTGAATGATAGGGGGGGTCGGTTCAAGAGATTGGGGCATCTCAAGCCTTTGCCCCTTGTGGGGGGTGAGCTGGCAATTAAAAGGCCGCGCAGGATGGCGGCAGGGGTGATTGCCGATCTGTTTGGCGCGGACAAGGCGATAGCCATGTTCGGTAAAGATGGTGAGATTGCCGGCAAGCTGCTTGAGAGAGAAAATGATGTGTCACGGGGAGTGTCACGGGGAGTGTTACGGGTGTTACGGGTATCGAGCGCAGGCAGGCTGTTCGACGCTGTCGCAGGACTAATTGGTCTTGTGGACGAGATCACCTTCGAGGCCCAGGCACCGGTGGCGCTTGAATCGCTCTGCCCTAGCGATCTTTCGGGTACGACCGGATACCCGTTCGCGATAAGCGACGACCTGATCCTTAATCCTGCGCCCTGCTTTGCGGCGATACTTGAGGATATGGAAAAGGGCGTTGGGTTGTCTGCGATCTCCGGACGGTTCCACCTGGGTTTTGCAAACGCCCTTGTAGACTGGCTTGAGCGAGCCAGAGAGATGACTGGCACAAGCACCGTCGTCCTTTCAGGCGGCGTGTTTGCCAACCGCACCCTGGTTCGTCTGCTGAGCACCCTTGCCTGTGAGTTGGTCGAAAAACCCATCTCGCTTCTTTTCCCAAGGCTTATCCCTGCGACGGACGGGGGTCTTGCAGCAGGCCAACTCTTGGCAGCTCGAGCACTTATCGAGCTGGAGCCAATTAAGGCTCAAACTACTTGACAAGCTTTCCACAAGGCGTATAGTTTCATCGTCCCCACCACCCCGGCATCGGAAGCCAGGAGGGTCAAGTTACGTAAACTAATAAGTTATAGATGGAGAGATTGTGGATAAGTCTGTGGATAACCCGGAGAAAAAATGAGCACCGAAACCCTCTGGGGCGCTGTAATGAAACATCTGAAGGACCGGATCCCTGAGGAGGGTTTCAATACGTGGTTTAAGCCCACGCGTTTCCTGGAACAACGAGAGGACATGCTTCTGGTTGAGGTCCCTAATCCGTTCTTCGTGGAATGGATAGAGGAGTACTACGGCAAGGCGCTCGCGGACGCTTTGGCCGAGGTCAACTCAGGCGATCTTCGGATTGCGTTCAGGGCGCGCAAGGTCGAGCCGGGTGCGGCAAGGCCGAGGTTTACGAGGCGCCGTTTCGTCTACGCCAAGGACGGCTCTCGGCTCCAGGAGCGCTATACATTTGTCAACTTCGTGGTCGGGGAACACAACCGCTTCGCACATGCCGCGGCTCTTGCCGTTGCCGAGGCCCCATCCGAGGTTTACAATCCGTTGTTTATCTACGGCGGCGTAGGGCTGGGCAAAACACATCTACTTCAGGCTATCGGAAACTATCTGAACCGCGCACGTCCTAAACTCGCGGTCGCATACATCCCGGCAGAAACACTCTTTATCGAACTCATCGACGCCGTTGAGAAGGGAACCAGGATGGAGTTCAAGAACCGCTACCGGTCCAAGGACCTCTTGCTTATCGACGACATCCACTTCCTTCGCGGTAAGGAATCGCTGCAGGAGGAGATCTTCCATCTCTTTAATCATCTCTACGAAGGCGGAAAACAAGTGGTGTTGACCTCGGATCGTCCGCCGCGCGAGATTCCAACCCTTGAGGAACGTCTCGCCTCCCGCTTCTCCGGCGGCCTAGTGGTGGATATCCAGCCCCCTGATCTTGAAACCCGCATAGCTATCCTGCTGCGCAAGGCCTCCTCGGAGAAGCAAAATCTTCCGCAGGACGTGGCTTACTACATCGCATCAAGGATTCGCTCAAACGTACGCGAGCTTGAAGGAGCGCTCATAAGGCTGCTTGCACTCTCATCCCTTACAGGACAAGGCCTTACAACCTCACTTGCAGAGGAGGTGCTTCACGATCTTTTAAGAAACCGTCCACGCACCACACCAAACCGCATAACAAAACAGGTGGCGCGTACGTTCAACGTGACGATCGAGGAGATAAAGAGCAGACGACGCACAGCACCACTGGCCCTTGCCAGACAGTCGGCGATGTTCCTTATTCGCAAGCTTTTGGGGCTTTCACTTAAAGAGATAGGCCGCTTCTTCGGTGGAAAAGACCACACAACCGTGATTCACGCAGTAGCTAAAATAAAAAGATTGACCGAAGAAAACCTTGAGTTTAAAGAAAAAATTATGGGGATGGAACAGAGGATAAACCGTGGATAGGGATGTGAGTTATTCGCCACGTCTTTGTTTTTCAACAAATATCCCCTTCAGTCAACAGAATTCTCAACATACGTGGCCGTATTTAAGTCCATACAAGACAAAAGGTTACCTCGAAATCCACCAAATCCACATTGACAACAACAACAACCTAAGTAATATTTGTATCTATTGTTGTTGAACCAGAGGAGGAAAGATGTGGTTTAAGACTTCAAGGGATAGGCTGGAGGAGCTAATAAATAGGATAGTGCCTGTCATTCCTTCACGCACGCCCTATCCTATCATTCAGAATATCCTTTGTTCTACCGAGAAAGGGCGTCTCACCCTTTTAGCTACAGATCTGGATATCTACGTGAAGACCTCAAGTGAAATAGAGGTAGCAGAAGAAGCACGGGTTCTTCTTCCAGGACGTAAACTTGCAGGGATAGTAAAGGAAAGCGCAGCCGAGGAGATAGAGTTTATAAAGGAAGAAAACCGGGTTATTCTAAAGGCTGGACGAAGCACCTTCCGGATTCCTATACTTGACCCCGATGAATTTCCCAAGATGTTCGAGCGGCCTTCGGCGATTCAGTTCAATATCGAGGCCTCCTCTCTTAAAGGGCTATTTGAGGCGGTTGAGTTTGCAGTCTCAAGAAGCGAGGATAGACCTGCAATGACCGGTGTTCTTTGGGAAATCAAACCTGAACGCAATAGGATGGTTTCCACAGACGGTCATCGAATGGCTTTAAGCGAAGATAAAGAGAGTGTGCCTGAGATTGCAGAACAGTCCCACATCCTTCCTACAAAGATCTTTGGCTTCCTGCCAAGAGAACTGGAAGGCAGCATTGATGTCTTTCTTGACGAGGCAAAGATTGGTTTTAGCTTTGAAGCGACAGAGGTTGTCTCCCGCCTGATCGAGGGACCCTATCCCGATTATGAGAAGGTTATACCTGCCGAGATCAACAATATCCTCACGGTGAATCGCGATGAGCTCACAGCGGCCCTGCGAAGGATGATGATCTTTACCAACCAGGTTACCAGACAGATCAAGTTCGTTCTTGGCAGCAAGACCCTTCAGTTATTCGCATCTTCACCCGAAGGCGAAGAGGCCCAGGAGGAGCTCACCGGCTCATATAAGGGCGATAGCTTCGAGGTCGCTTACAACGGCTCCTACCTTCTGGACGTCCTTCGCCACCTTGAATCCGATGATGTGGTGTTCGAGATAACGGGCGCGCTCTCAGCAGCACTTCTGCGCGGCTCAGGCGAGCGGGAGAAGCAAAATCGCCTCTACCTTCTCATGCCTATCCTCCTGGATTGATTCCGCTGGATAAATCCTGCACGATTACGGATCTATCCAGGAAGTGCGAAAACACCAGGAGCGCTCAGAGGTTTCGGATCTCCTCTTTCATTCATGGCGGCGTGGTTACTCAGGATAGGCTTATTACGTGCGGATTGGGATGGTATTCCCCTCATGCAGGTCAAAAACTTGACACTGTCTTGATTTGTTCTAGAATGTAGCAAAGATGCCGAAGTGGCGGAACTGGCAGACGCGGCGGACTCAAAATCCGTTGGGGCTAACCCCTCGTGAGGGTTCGACTCCCTCCTTCGGCATTCTTGGTTGTTAATGTAAAGTCATCATAAGGAGGAACCAGAATGGGAATGCTGAAGGATGAGGACAAAAAATACGTCAGAGAACAGTTCGCTGAGAAACTTAAAGGCCCGGTCAAGATACTGCTCTTTTCCCAGAGGCTCGAGTGCGAGTACTGCCGGCCTACTGAGGAGATACTTACAGAGCTTTCCAAGCTTTCAGATAAGATCAGTCTGGACATCCGAAATCTTCAGATTGACTCGGAGGATGCAAAGCAGTTCGGGGTGGAGATGGTTCCGGCGACCATCCTCTTGGGAGAGCAGGATAAGGACTACGGGATTCGGTTCTTCGGCATACCCGCCGGTTATGAGTTCTCGAACCTGCTCGCCGACATCATCGAGGTATCCGTAGACGAAAGCGATCTGCCAGATGAGTTGAAGCAGAAGATATCATCCATCACCACACCCGTTGAGATAAAGGTATTCGTCACCCCTACCTGCCCATACTGTGCGGGTGCGGTCCGCACTGCTCACAAGATAGCCATAGCCAACCCTCGTTATATAAAGGCCCAGATGATCGAGTCGGTGGAGTTCCCCCACCTTGCCAATAAGTATGCGGTCTACGGTGTTCCCAAGACGATAATCAACGAGAAGGTTCAGTTCGAGGGTGCTATGCCAGAGGCCGCGGTGGTCGAACAGGTGCTCTCCGCACTCACCCAGCCGCAATCCTGAGATACGGGGAAGAAGTGGAGTTTTCCTTCTCCGTTACCGGGCCGCCAAAGGCTGATCTAAAGGACTCCTACGATGTGGTAGTGATCGGTGGCGGACCGGCAGGGTTGACCGCCGCGATATACGCCTCGCGTGCACGCCTCTCCACTCTTGTGATCAACAATGGGGCCCCAGGAGGTCTGGTGGCTTCTACCGAGTGGATAGAGAACTATCCAGGCTTCCCTGAAGGCGTTGCCGGAGCCGAGCTCGGCCGCGCGATGCAGACCCAGGCCCAGCGATTCGGTACCGAATTCTTCTCAGGCGAGCCCGAAGAGACCCACCTTGCCTCAGATCCCAAGATTATAAGGCTCGCAGGTCAAGATATAAAGGCGCGCTCCGTGATCATCGCTACCGGAACGACACCCAAGAAGCTCGGGATACCTGGCGAGAAGAAACTCTATGGACATGGGGTAAGCTACTGCGCCACCTGCGACGGTCCGTTCTTTAAAGACAAAGAACTCCTCGTGGT
>DAOVCF010000169.1 GCA_030670165.1 Candidatus Stahliibacteriota bacterium
CCCGGAGGTGTTGATCCCTTTGATCGGCAACGTTACTGAACTCTCGAACCAGCGTGCGGTAGTAGAACACACGGCCAAACAGGTACTTACGGAACAGGGTGTAGATTTCCCTTACATGATCGGCACCATGATAGAGATACCCCGCGCCGCGCTGACTGCCGACGAGGTGGCTTTGAAGGCCGACTTCTTCAGCTTCGGAACAAACGACCTAACCCAGACCGCCCTGGGCTTCTCCCGCGACGACTCGGTCAAGTTCCTGAGTGACTATATTGAGAAGGGAATCTTTGCAGACGATCCGTTCCAGACCATTGATCAGCAAGGTGTAGGCACGCTCATCAGGATAGCGATCGAGCGCGGCAGGAAGGTAAAGCCGAAGCTTGAGTTCGGTATCTGCGGTGAGCACGGCGGCGATCCGCGCTCAATCGAGTTCTGCCACCGGGCGGGCCTGGACTACGTATCGTGTTCGCCTTACCGGATTCCAATCGCACGCCTTGCCGCGGCACAGGCCGCTATAAAGGAAAACCAAATCAACGCCACTGTGAAAAAAACAAGATAGACCTCAACCAGCCCGAGGACGTCCCCGCAAGGTAGTTAAGTCCGCCCTATTGCTGCGACACTAAGCCACTCCTGCAACCTCCGCAATCCATGCTCTTGACTGCCAAATCATTATCCGTATTATGAGGTATGAAGTTACACAAAGGAGTCATTTTAGCCGGAGGAATGGGCACGAGGCTGGCTCCGCTGACGAACGTGACCAACAAGCACCTCCTACCGGTATATGACAGACCTATGATTACTTATCCTATCGAGAAGCTGGTCCAGGCCGGAATCGATGAGATACTTTTGGTCACCGGCGGCGAGTTCGCAGGAGATTTCTTGAGGCTTCTGGGCAACGGTAAGCAATGGGGAATAAAGAGACTGCACTACACCTACCAGGAAGGGCACGGCGGCATAGCGGCGGCGCTTTCGCTGGCAGAGGACTTTGCAGACGGCGAACCTATGTTGATAATACTTGGAGATAACATCTTCTCAGCATCGCTTGAGCCTTTCGTTCAGAAATACGATGCAGTCGGCTCAGGCGCAATGATACTCCTTAAGGAGGTTAAAGACGCCAGCCGGTTCGGAGTGGCTACCGTTAACGATAAGCGGGTTGAGAAGATAGTCGAGAAGCCTGCTAAACCGAAGTCCAACCTCGTGGTAACCGGCATCTACTTTTACGATAAAAGGGTATTCGAGATCGTAAAGAAACTTAAGCCCTCCGCACGCGATGAGCTTGAGATAACCGACGTGAACAACACCTACATCCGCTGGGGTCAGATGCGCTGGGCTCGTCTCCCCGGCTGGTGGTCGGACGCAGGAACGTTCGAGTCCTTGTACAGGGCGACGGAGCTTGTCCGCAAAACCCGGCTTGCGGGAAAAAAGAAATAGAGGGAGAAGGGCGTGACGCTTGTTCTTATAGACGGCCATTCTATCGCCTACCGCTCCTACTTTGCGCTGATTCGCAATCCCCTCAGAGACACCAAGGGACGCAACACGTCAGCCGTATACGGATTTCTGCAGGCCCTGGACAAGATTGCCGAGCATTATCCGACAGATCACATGGTCATAACCTTCGACGCAGGCAGGCGAGTGTTCCGCCACGATAAGTTTGCCGATTACAAGAAGGACCGCAAGCCCATGCCTGACGACCTGATATGGCAGGTACCCATGATCTCGGACATTGCGAGATTGCAGGGTCTGCCTGTGCTTTTGAAGGAAGGCTTTGAGGCCGACGACATCATGGCGACGATCGTGGAGAGATTCAAGAAGAAGTTTTCCAAGATCGTGGTGGTCTCCGGGGACAAGGACCTGATGCAGATAGTGGGCGGGAATGTGGTGGTGTACGATCCCTACAAGAATCAAGAGTTCGACGCGCCGGCGGTGAAGGAGAAGCTGGGGGTGCCGCCGGAGCGGGTAACGGACTATCTGGCGTTCACCGGCGACTCCACCGACGGCGTTCCAGGCGTGCCCGGCGTAGGACCGAAACGAGCCAAGGCGTTTCTGGAAAAGTACGGCGACTTGAAGACCGCTCTGGAGAAGGAAGAAAAGTTAGCCGCGCACCGTGAGATTGCCGAGCTGTCCCTGGAGCTGGTTCAGCTTCACAAGAACGTGCCATTGGAGGTATCGGCAGACGGACTCAGGCGCGCCGAGCCTGACGAGGCTGAACTTCAGAGTATCTATAACGAGCTTGGGTTTACCTCGAGGCTTTCGGCGATGAAGGTAAGGGATAAGACAGCGAAGCTGGAGATCACCAAGGGCGAATTTAAACCCAAAAAGGGCGACCCCATATCCTTTATATTCGAGGAGAAAACCGGACAGGGCGATATGTTCGACGAAAGTGAAGAGGAGTGTTACGGGTGTTATGGGTGTTACGGGTGGAAGCGTATCCTTGCCTCGGACGGGTTCACGGTTGCAGAGATCACCGAAGATCAAGCGCGTAAACTATTTTCTGAGGAGGGCTACCCCAAGATACTGTGGGCGGCCAAGCCGTTGTTGCGCAAAGGGTATGAGATCAAAGGCAGGCTCTCCGACATCCACCTCATGGCGTTCGTGGAGAACTCGGACCTCAGTCTCAGGACCCTGGACCGGGTTCTGGTTCACTCCGCGGGCAGACCCATCGCCTCGGACGCCGACAAGCTCATTACGATGCACCAGGCGGGTGAGTACTACGAGAAGGAGATTCGCGACGTGGGCGCGTGGAAGGTGTACGAGGAAATCGAAGTTCCTTTGATTCCAGTACTTGCCCGAATGGAGCAGCGCGGTGTCAGACTGGACACTTCATACTTCGGCAAGCTGACAGAGGAATGGGAAGGCGAGTTAGCTAAGCTTGAGGAAGAGATCTACAAGCTGGCCGAGCGCAAGTTCACAATCGGCTCACCCAAGCAGCTTGCAGAGGTGCTTTTTACCGAGCTTGGCCTTCGTCCCCGCAAGCGCACTAAGACCGGCTACTCCACCGCTGCCGGGGTGCTTGAGGAGATGGCTGACGAGCATCCCGTAATCCCCAAGGTTCTCGAGTGGCGCACCTTCTCCAAGATGCTCACGACTTATCTCAGACCACTTGTTACCCTGGTGGATAATGAGAGTCGGATATACACCTTCTTCGACCAGACCGGTGCCGCCACCGGTAGATTGTCGACCCATGATCCAAACCTGCAGAATATTCCCATAAGGGGCGAACGGGGACCACTGGTGAGAAAGGGATTCGTGGCCGCACCCGGATACAAACTCATCTCCGCCGACTACTCCCAGATCGAGCTCCGCGTTTTGGCCCACATTGCAGAAGACGAAGCACTTGCCAAGGTTTTCCACGACGGAAGAGACGTGCACACCGAAACCTCCATGCGCATATTCGGGGTGGATGAGAAAAACGTCACCCGTGACCATCGCCGCATGGCCAAGGCGATCAACTACGGGATAATCTACGGTATGGGTCCCTATGGTTTCGCCCGACGCATGGGGGTGACTACCGAAGAGGCCTCGCTTTTTATCGAGCGCTACCTCGCCTCCTTCCCCCAGGTATCGGCGTGGCGGGAGCAGATTTTGGTCGAAGCACGGGAGAAGGGCTACGTCTCCACCATAGCGGGCAGAGTACGCAGGGTGCTCCAGATCTCCAACCGCATGGATATCGCAGAGCGCGCCGCACTCAACGCACCCATACAGGGCTCTGCCGCGGATATAATAAAAAAGGCGATGATTACGGTGGAGAAGAATCTCGAAAAGGCGGGGATAGAGCCAGGAATGCTTCTCCAGATCCACGACGAGTTGCTCTTTGAGGTCAAGGAAGGCAAGGTGGAAGAGGCGAAGAAAATCGTCAAGAAGGACATGGAGTCGGCCTGGAAACTTTCGGTACCGCTGGAGGTGAAGATAGGGGTAGGGAATAACTGGGCCGAGGCGCACTAGGAGGCACATTGAACCACAGATTACA
>DAOVCF010000072.1 GCA_030670165.1 Candidatus Stahliibacteriota bacterium
GTTGTTTTCGGCCTGTCGTATGGAAGTTCACGGATGATGGTATATCGTGGCCCGCAGTCGGTGCAGTTGGTGAAGGCGTAGCGGTAGCGGCGATCCCCTTTATCCAGTATCTCTTTCTTGCAGCCCTCACAGGTGGCAAGATCGGCCGAGACCTCCAGGGCCTGAGATGCCTGGCCTGCTTCGCTTTCGATTATCTTGAACTTCGATAGTCCTTGCTCTTCGGTTTCAGCTACCTTGATTTCCGTTATACGTGATGCAGGCGGCGGGTTGGTTTCGAGCTCGTTAACGAACTCGGAGATCGCCTGAGACGAACCTTCCAGATGAATCTGGACCCCGGCGAGGTCGTTTAAAACAAAGCCCGCGAGGCCGCGTCTTACGGCCTCGCGGTAACAAAATGGTCTAAAGCCGACCCCTTGAACCGCTCCGGTTACTCGAACGCGAACGGCCGGCATTGATCTCGCAGATGCCTTGCGTCCCTCCCGGGTTGGATCGGGACGATGGCACTTAAGCTTTAACCCTTTTTCGTCTTGCGCGTGGTTTTCTTTGCAGTCGGCTTTTTCTTCGTCGGGGCTTTCTTCTTGGGTGTCGGTTTCGCTTCCTCTGCAGGTGTGGTTACCTCAAGCTTCTCCGGTATCTCGATTTCCTCCTCTTTGATCTCAAGAAGGTTGCGCTCGTCCTTCTTTTTAACGAGCACGAGGTAGACGAGTGTGTTGCCCGAGAACCAGACAGCCATCCCATAGCTCAGCACGAAGAGGATAAACACGTGGTAGAAGATGGAGAAGAGTATCGTGCCTACCATCACCGACCAGTTCGGTATCATCGCAGCCTGTGAGCTCACAAGGCTCGGCAGGGCAACCGCTCCCTTTATCCAGGCGAATGAGCCATGCACCCAGTTGGGCAGCCAGAAGAACGCCTGCTCCACCCAGCGCGGCAGCACCAGCCTTACGGTGTCGGCCGCCGAGTTGATCATGAAGTCCAGTTTGTAGAGAATCTGGGTGCTTGCCTTGGCTTCGCCTACGTTCATGAGGATCCCTACGATCCAGCGACCCAGGTGGATCGCCTTGACGCTGAAGAACGCCAGGACCGCCATGCCCACTATAGCGAAGACAACCAGCAGGAACTGGTACCAGACGAGTCGCCATGGTTGGTCGTTGACGCACGAGAAGACCTCGAAGAGGTTGTCAAAGGCGTCCGATTTGGTGGTTCCAATGACCGCAGAACTGATAGTGAAGGTGAAGAAAAACACCACAATGAGGTAGACTACGAATAACGCTACGGCAAAGGCGGGTATAGCCAAAAGCCCAACGATCATCTCGCCTGCATAGGGTATCCTTCCGATAAGGCCCAGGAGCAGACCCGCGGCAAGCAAGAGAACGATAAAGAGTCCCAGAAGGACAGGGGTGGCGATAAGTGCTCCCAGGCTCTTCAGCGCCTGCTTCCACGCCTCCTTGACCTCAAAGAACTCGTCCCCGCGCAGCTGCTCGTAGGTCAGCTTGGAGATGGCAACCCCGGCGGTCATCGCGGCGAAGACAAGCCAGACCACGCCCACTGCCCACAGTATCCAGCCTCCCACGTTGAAGGCGGGAAGCGAAGCTACCGCATCGGGCATCGGCAGGAGACGGAAGTTCTCCCAGACGGCCGCTATGCCTGTCCCTGAGACGAGATACGCGAGGTAGCCGAGAACCATGTAGCCAAGCCAGCCGAAGAGCAGGCCTTGAAAGCCTACCCATATCTTCTTGGCTGAGAACCCGAGCCTGAAGGCCCGGAATATGTCTTTATAGTTGAAATGTAGCTTCGTCATCTTTCAAGCCTCCTTCAGCTCAAGACTTCCTCCGAAGAGTGCTAAACCTGACACACCGGCATAAGGAACCGAAAGATCATGTAGAAGACGAGCGCCATGGACAATACGGCCACTCCCACGATGACGCCGTAAGGGATGCGGTGCTTTCGAGTTTTGAAGAAGCGCCGCCTCATATGTTCTTCCTTCCTTGTGTTTTCGGTTCCATGATGTCCGGCGTGCGGGCATCCATTTTCGTATCTTACTCGGTTGCGTGAAGTTGTCAAGTGTATTTAGTTCGTGCGCCGAGAGATGGTTACCAGGCAGGTAGTGAGGTGCTGAAGGTATTTGAGAAAGCGGTCAGCAAGCCACCCTCAGATAATGTAAACTTAAGTTTCCAAAAGAGAGAGAGGTTTGCCTTCGGGTGCCTGTTTCACGTGAAACAATCCCTGTCGTCAATCCGGACGTTTCACGTGAAACGCCTAGAATATCTCCCCCGCGGCGATCAGCCCCAGGATTAGGAGTCCGAACAGGATGTATATCGTAAGGATCAGTGCTTGCGTCAGCTTCTTTTTCCCGCGAATCACGATCAGGGCTGACGTAAGGACGCCGAAAGGTGCCGCGGCCCAGTAAATCCTGGGATAGGCAAGGATAAGGGGAGTCAAAAGGTAGGACATAAGCACCAGCCCGGCGTTCACCCAACGTCCCTTCTCTAAACCCAGGAGGGTAAAAAGCGTCCT
Source organism: Candidatus Stahliibacteriota bacterium (assembly GCA_030670165.1). GTDB lineage: Bacteria > Hydrothermota > Tepidihabitantia > B3-TA06 > B3-TA06 > B3-TA06. The sequence continues at coordinate 2,518 of DAOVCF010000072.1, forward strand.
GATTCCTCGCCTGCGATCCCCCTCGACGTCCGCCATGTCCTTGGTGCCGAAGGTGGCGGTCAGGGTCACGACCACCAGGATCAGCATCCTTAAAGGGAAGAGCATAACCGGCGCGTGGCTGGCGAACCCCGAGGCCATCACCGCCAGACCTGCCAGGGCGAGAAGGAAGACGTTCAAAGGATAGAGGCGCTTGAGCCGCAGCGGCGGCGTGGAATAGAGGAGGGAAATCACGTGAGCGGCAAGGAGAGCCAAAAAACTTGTCAATCCGCACCGCAGCGCCAGAATCAGGGAGAAGACCGAGAGGGAGGCGGCAAGGATGTAGGAGTCCCTGCGACCCAGAAGACCTCTGGAGAAGGGGGTCTGTTTGTCGGCAAGGCGGTCTATCTCCGCGTCGAAGATGTCGTTGAGAAACACCGCCCCCTGGAACGCCGCAAGGGCCGAGATGCTTACATAAAAGAGAAGATATGGATCAAGCGCCGCCTCACCCACCGCCGCACCCATCACCGCGCCCCCTGCCGCAAAACCCGCGTAGTGGAGCAATCTGAGCGGGCGCAGAAGCTTGAGTATCCCTGAAAATCTTCGGGGGGCGAGCACAAGAGGCAGCAGGATGCACAATGCCAGCGCTGCAAGGATGACGATATCCACCACACCAGGGGGATAGAGTGCAACCTTCACCTCACAACCTCCTCAGGTGTCTATTTCGGTTCCCTCAGCGTATGCCTCTTCCATGGGCGAAGTTTAGGCCATAAGGAGGGGGAAGTCAACAGCTTAATGCTCCTTTTGTCCAAAGGACAAAAGATCGCAAGTCGGGGTCCCCGCGGCGTTGCGCAGCAACGGCGTGGGGTAAAAAACAGGCGGTCCCACATGTTACGGGGTATTACGGGATGTTACGGGGGCCGTCTTGCAATCTTAGGCCTTAGAAAAAGCTCCTAGTGCAGAAGCACGACCTTGGCGGTTTTGCTGAAGCCGGGTGTGATGATACGGATGAAGTAAGACCGCCTGCAAGCTCGGCAGCAGCGTCGTCGGTGCCGTCCTATCCACATAAACCACATAGATATTGCCTGAGTGATCGAAGCCGATGGACGAAGGGTTGGGATCGCGGGTTCAATGATGAAGTGCAACACCTTGGAAAGCATAGGGGTTTATGCTATTCTGAGGCTGTATGCACAAGAGCTATCATCATTTGAGTTTAAAGGATCGTGAGCGGCGCACTTGATTTTTCCCCCACAATGCATAAAGTATGATGTGCGGTTTGTAGACGAGGTGACCATCCGGGTGCTGGCCGGTTCAGGCGGATCGGGCTGCGTGAGCTTTAGGCGCGAGAAGTTTGTTCCCAAAGGCGGGCCTGACGGCGGGGACGGAGGTAACGGAGGATCTATCTATCTCGTTGGGAACCTGCATCTGGCCACGCTTGCCGATCTTGAATATCACGTCTTCTACCGCGCGGGCAAGGGCGGCAACGGTAAGGGCAAGAACATGCACGGAGCCAGGGGGGAATCCAAAGAGGTCCAGGTCCCTCTTGGTACCGACGTATACGACGTGGAAACGGGCGAACCCGTCGGCTCGGTCCTGGAAGATAACCAGCGTCTTCTTGTGGCTCGCGGCGGACGAGGCGGGCGGGGCAACGCACGATTCGCAACATCCACCCATCAGACCCCGCGCGAACATGAGGAGGGAACGCCGGGCGAGAAGCGTAAACTCAAGCTCGTGCTCAGACTCCTTGCCGACGTTGGGTTCGTTGGCCTGCCCAACGCGGGAAAATCAACACTGCTTAAAGCACTCACCCATGCAGAACCAAGGATCGCATCCTACCCTTTTACCACCTTATCCCCCAACCTCGGAGTCCTTCGCGACTCCTGGCTCAGCTTCACCCTGTCAGACATCCCAGGCATAATCCAGGGTGCAGCCGAAGGCAAGGGCCTGGGCCTGCGGTTCCTGCGCCACATCGAGCGCACCCGGCTTTTGGTCTTCGTGCTTGCCGCGGACGAGGATCCGGCAAACGCTTATCAGACGCTTCTTGCAGAACTTGCCTCATACAACACGGAACTCCTTGCTCGTCCGAGGATCGTTGTGGTGAACAAGATGGATCTGGTTTCTAAGAAGTCAAGGATAGCGGGCGAGAAGGGTATACTTTACATCTCCGCCCTCAAAGGTGATGGCATTGAAGGGCTCAAGAAACGTCTTACCGAGAGGCTTGCATGGTGAAGAACGAGGCATACGTTGATCTTTTGTCTATCGAAGGTTTAGGGCAGACCCGGTTAGCGAGACTCATTGATAACTTAGGTTCGGCAGAGGAGATATTTGCACGCTCGGCGGCTGAGCTGAAAGAAGCCGGTCTACCTCAAAAGATCGCCGCAAGGATAGCTTCCTGTTCGCGTTCAAGAGAGGCCGCAGAGGCCTTGAAGTGCCTGGAGCGCTGCGGAGCCAGGATCGTTACCATCCTCGATGAGGACTATCCGCATCTCTTAAAATCGTCGCCCCAGCCTCCGGCTGTGCTTTTCGTGCGGGGAGAGTTGAGATCGGAGGAGAAGCTGGTTGTAGCCATGGTTGGCACCCGTCATCCTACCGGTTACGGTCGCGCTGCTGCCGAGCGCCTGGCGCGCGAGCTTGCCGCACGAGGGGTGGTGATAGTCTCAGGAGCGGCACGGGGGATTGACTCACTGGCGCACAAAGGGTGCCTTTCTGCAGGAGGACGCACCGTCGCGGTCCTGGGTTGCGGGATAGACATACCCTACCCTCCTGAAAACGCCGAACTTTTCGACCGTATCGCCGCGCAGGGAGCTGTTATAACCGAGTTCTTGCCTGGCGTCATCCCTGCACCTGGACTTTTCCCGCGGCGCAACCGGATAATCGCCTGGCTCTCGCACGGGGTTGTGGCGGTCGAGGCTGGGCCAAGATCGGGCGCTTTGATAACCGCACGCTGGGCCGCTGACGCAGGACGCGACGTGTTTGCCGTTCCGGGCGGCATCTTTTCGGAACAGTCCGCAGGAACGAACCGGCTGCTTCGCGACGGTGCAAAACTCGTTTCCAGAGTAGAGGACATACTTGAGGAGTACGCCGCGGTGTATCGGCCAGTAAGTGTCGAAGGTACGCAGGATATGCCGGATGACTCGGCACTTTCTGACGAAGAAAAACGCATCTACCGATTATTGGGCCCTGAACCCATTCATGTGGATAACCTCGTGGAAAAGCTGGGTACAACCTCCTCGGCCCTTCTCACAACCCTCTTAAATATGGAACTTAAAGGCGTCATCAAGCAATTGCCGGGGATGCGGTTCGTTAGAGTTTTGTAATCCACCCCGAAAGCTTCAGAAGGTGGACAAAAAGGGGACAAAAAGGGGACAAAAGGTGGACAAAAGGTGGACAACGGTGCGACTTCGTCGCAATTGCTCCGCAAGCGTCGCCCTCCGGTGCAAAAGTCAAAATGCAAAATGCAAAGTTAAGGGGGCTGACAGCTGTCGGCTGACAGCTGTCGGCGAACCGTATGGATCCCACTTGGCCGACGTGGATTCGGCAATATTAGCTCAGGATTCCGATATGCCCCAGAGTTTTTAGCTTTGTGCAATGAGATTGCTCCCTACGTTCGTCCTTCGGAGCCACGCAAGGTCAATGGAGCGCGGGGTCTCCAACCCGTGCATATACAAGTAACGAACCCGTGTAGAGGAGAGCTGGGTGGAGGGGTTCGCCATACCATGCTGCGGTGAATTCTTGACTTTTGTTGTTGCCGCAAAGACACGGCCTTTGCACTCCAGAATTCAGTTTACACTTTTACGAGAATTTTACATATACAAGTATAGGGAGCAACTTTTGTTGGAACAAGGGTGAGGTTACTGTACTTCCGCACTATAATGGAGGGGGATTTTTCAGCAGACGAATATGGAGCAGTTTTGACAATCGAATGAATAAACATAAATCTTAAATCATAAGGAGGTGATATTATGCTTATAAAAAAATGCTACTACACAAAAATAGAAGTTTCAGAATCTAAAACCATAATCGAAACCTTATCCGCCGATGAGATTAGAAACAATGAAACCGAAAAGCAAACTCGACATGTGTCGCTTTTGACGATACTAAAAATCGTCAAAATCGTACTTAATCTTCTGAATATCTTGCTACTGGTCATCCCCGGTTTGATTGACGGCTTCGCTTACATTTAGAGCTTCGGAGCTTCGCTCCTCGCAATGACGAAGAGGAATCCCCTTCCCTGGCGGACAGCGTGCCCCTTGGGGTGCCAATTTTACTGCACCCCATAGGGTAGGGGGTAAGGGGGCGGGGTACAACTTGGCGCTTTGATTCGCTCCCCTTCCCCCGGCGCATCTTCGATTCGCCGACCCCTTCCACCAAGGAAGGGGAAATATATCTCTGCGCTCTCTGCAGATTTATTCTCCCCCCAGTTCCCTTGCGATCCTGGCTGCGATGATTACACATCTTAGCGGCCTTGGTGCTGATCAATCTCCCTCACCACCAGCCCCTCTCCCAAAGGGAGAGGGAATTTGCTTCCTCTCTCTTGATGGGGCGAGAGTGCCACCGTCTGGCTGAGGATGTAGGTGGATATGGTTCCCCTCCCCCTATCCCCCTCCACCAAGGAGGGGGACTAGTATTCCTCCCCCTTGATGGGGGAGGTGGCTTTCCGCTGGAAAGTCGGAGGAGGTGAAAGCTTGAATGGAGTGCAATAACGCGGTTGTTGCACTCCAAAGGATGTATCTGGGAAAGGTCAATGGAACGCGGGTTCTCCAACCCGTGCATATACAAGTAACGGACTGGAGAGTTCGTTCCACATTATTCCCGACGCGCTGCCAGCTCGTCGCCGAGGTAGTCTCTCCCATCACTCATTATTCGCCTCGGAGTCAAGAAAGGCGGTGTTTGGTTGCCCCAGGTTGCCGATCACCACCCTCCGAGCGCCACCCAGCGCAGGCTACCTATGGGCTGGTAAGCAATCCCGATGAGATTGAACGTATAGAGAGAAGGCTTGAAGACGTTAGAAAGAAAGGCTATCTTGATTTTAAACAGATAGGATTTTCCGAACCTGCGTTGTACGAATACAGAGATCGATCAACTCGTCAATTCTCTATTGCATTCTTCAGGGTTAGGAGTAGCATCAGGAGGATGAAAAAGATGAGATTGTCATTTAGCCTGCTGGCGATCGGGCTAGCCTTGATAGGTCTGCCCGGCTGTAAGAAGCAGACGGATTCATCTCAGCCGCAGGCGGAGCAGCGCTGGTTGAAAATTACATACAAGGGTGATTCCACATGGCCGATATGTGATTCAAATAACATAACCGGATGGGAACTAGGGGAGAAGATAGTTTACTTATGGAATGTGGAACGTGGATTCCCTGACGTCTGGGTTGGTTTATATTACCCCTGGCAGGGAGAAGATTCAATAAATTATACCTGCGATTCTGAGGGGTTTTTGTGGGTCAATGGTGAACTTGTCGGCGGGTATTATTCTGAGCTTTGTTTGCTGCCCGACAGCCTCTTAAAGGGCATCTTAACCATAGAGGCCGATTACGACTATTACAATTATATCTTTGAACAATTCGATCCTCAACGCGCATTGAATATAGACGCACTCAAAAGGTTTCCTAAACTCTCTGTTATCTCAGCGGATATAAACTACTGGGATGTTCAGAGAAATCGGGCGATAAACACCTTTAAGATGATTCCCTCGAAGATTGACATATATTTAACTTATGGTTCCTACTCGTGGGAGGATATAAGAGAACTTGCCGAGATAAAAGGATTAAGAAGCCTGAACCTCTGGTGCTACGGGATGCCTCCCAGAGGCATACTTAAATTGGCAAAGGTTGGGAATCTAAAGAGGGTGCATTTCTTAAGAGGAGTCGAATGCCAGCTGCTGCCCTTTTTACAGGCTTTTTTACTTGGGTTAGTGCGCCCTGATTGCGAGATAGAGATGCCAGGTCGAAGAAGATAAACGTCCAACATTAAAGGAAGGTGGGTATGATCTCGTGTACAAGAAGAGTTAAACCTGCTCGCATTACCCGCGAGGTTCTCATCAAACACAGAGACATGGTTTTCGATAAGATAGGTCCTTACACATTTACGTTCGAATTCGAAAGGGAGTTAGTAGAAGAAAGGAGATTCAACCAGCCTGAATACCCTGAGTATCAGGAACAACATGAAAGGTTAGCCCGTTTCTCCCAATTCATGAAGGTAACTAATATCTCTCCAGAGTTTCGTGCAACGCGGTATACTGTGGCGGTTAAGATCAGTCCCTTCCAGGCTCTAGGGGTTTTAGAAGTAAATAGTGTAAGGGTAAAATGGGGTATCTCTAATAAATGGCCAAGACGAGCACCTGAAGGCAGTGATACTCCCCCCTTCGGGATAGGGTTTTATACCCACTTCAGTGGTCCCTCTCCTTTCCCTCCCGAGGAAACACCATCTGACTTGCTTGAGGATGTGAGTGGGGGTACAAAGGGTCAAGACAAGGTCAGGGACATCCTGATGCAGAGACACCTTGCGAGTGCTGAAATTTTGGTTTCTTCGGAGTATCAGGTTAAAGACAATTACCAGCCTGATGAGGAAGGGAATCCGGAAGACTTTAGATGGTTAAGGATAGGGATATGGCATGAGATAATAGAGTTGGCCATTATTTACATGGCCACTGAAGGATTCTGTTTTCCCTACTGGATGTATCATAATCTTCTGGATACCGAAAAAAGGGGTGAAGGGCCCGAGAATTTTGCCCATAATGCAGTGATAGGAGTTCAGGCCCGTATACAGAACGATCAAGATTTGTGGCTTTACTGGGAGGGCGACCCGCCGTTTGATGCG
>DAOVCF010000073.1 GCA_030670165.1 Candidatus Stahliibacteriota bacterium
ATAGGTGTCCAACCCCACCAAAACGCCATCCGGCGTTTCGGCGGGGACCCTGACAGGAATTTTATACCTAGCCTGGGGCAACAATGATAAATCCTCAACCACTTTTGGGTTGCCGCCCTGAGTCCTTACCATTATCTGAAACTTCTCAAGCGCCGCGCCTCGCTCCAAAGCATCCTCTGCTCTTTTTCTCGCCTCGACACGATCCTTGCGTCCAGCGAGCACGAGCATCTCTGAGGCAAGCTCCAGCACTATCTCGCGCAAATCCTTCGGCCCTTGGCCTTTAAGACATGCGATAGCCTCACGGGCCTCCAGGGCGTTGCCCACCATCCGGCCCAGGGGCTGGTTCATGTCGGTCAAGACGGCGGTAGTCTTTACACCAAACCTGTGGGCTACACCTATGAGCGTCCTTGCCAGCTCCTCGGCCTCCTTCACCGATTTCATGAACGCGCCTGAGCCTGCCTTCACGTCCAGCACCAGACCTTCGGCACCTTCGGCGATCTTCTTTGCCGATATGGACGCCGCGATCAGTGGTATCGAGGACACCGTAGCTGTCACGTCTCTCAAGGCATAGACCCTGCCGTCCGCCGGGCACGAATCAGCACTCTGGCCCATCATGGCCAACCCGATCTCAGATAGAAACCGCTTGAACTCGGCAACCGTCAGATCGGTGCGGAATCCCGGAATCGAGGCCAGCTTGTCTAATGTCCCCCCGGTGTGGCCCAACCCTCTGCCTGAAACCATCGGCACTACCACCCCGCATGAAGCGACCAGTGGAGCTAATATAAGCGACACCTTATCCCCGACCCCGCCGGTGGAGTGCTTGTCAACCTTAACCCCGGGGATTTCCGAGAGATCAAACCGCTCACCAGATTCTACGAGCGCCTCGGTGTAGGCGAAGAGCTCGGCATCCGATAACCCGTTGAATGAAACCGCCATAAGCCAGGCGGACATCTGGTAGTCGGCGACGTTTCCATCCGGATAACCTTGAATGAACTCCTTTATATCCTTGGGATCGTTTATCCCTCCCTCTTTCTTGCGGCGGATGAACTCGCAGGCAGAGATTGACATGGGTAAGGATAATCAACGGGCAGATAGAGTCAAGTTTTTGAATGGCAAGGGGATTAAGCTCCTTGTCTTTTTTCTAGTAAATCACCTCGATGGGTTCGGGCTCGAGCTCGACGTTCAGCTCGAATATAGAGTCGCGCCCCTTTGCTTTGAAGTTCACTTTGATCCACTCGAAGTCCTCGGCGGCAAAGTAGATGAAGTGCCTGCGTGCCGAGATGCTCTCCAAAACGTAGCGGCCCGCGCTGTCCGTGGTGACTATCTGTTTATTCGGGTGTATGTCGTCAAGCGGTTCAATATCGGGCGTTGCAAGTGAATCCATTCCGAGCGTGTCAAGGGTCGGATCGTAAACCCACGCTCCGACGATGGGCCGGTCGGTCTCGCTGTGGGTTAGCGCCCCAGTTACCGTAACCCTGCGCCCGCATCCCACCAGCACGCTTGCAAGAACTATAAGAATCGGCAGCAGTTTTCTCACTTCATCCTAAAGATAACGCTTTATTGGCGTATGTCAAGTGGTGGGTGTTACGGGCGGGGTGTTGCGGGTGTTACGGGCGGGGTGTTACGGGGGAACTCGCGGAACCCTATGGTTTTGAAAACCCTGTCTGCAACATCGGGCCGATCGGTGATGACGCCGTCTGCGCCCATTTCAAGCAGGCGTTTAATGGCTTCCGCGTCGTTGACGGTCCAGACGTGAACCTGGATACCTTTACGGTGGCAGCGTTTAACGAAGCCAGGCGTAACCACGTGTATTGAGCCTGAGTATTCGGGCACCTGTACCGCGTCCATCGTGGTCCTGGCCAGGAATCCAAGCCCCATCTTACCCCAGAGAACGAACCTGCGGACTTCCTCCGGCGTGGCGGCGGTGGCCATAGAGGGATCAAATTCCCTGAAGCATTCCAAAACCTCGGCATAAACCGAGGCCACAACCACCTGATTCTGCATCCTTTTTTCGCGGATGATCACTACAAGGCGGGCCGCCGCGTATGTAAGTGAGTCCTTGATCTCTATGTTGAAGTTGTCATCGGGAAAGGAGTCGAAGACCTCTGCGAGGGTGGAGATACGTAAGCCTCGTCCACGCCAGGGGTATGTTTTGCCCGAATCCGGGGTGAACCAGAACCCTGCATCCAGGGAACGGATCCGGGTAAATGTCATCTCTCTGACCAGCCCTGAGCCGTTGGTCGTGCGGTCAATCTCCTCGTCGTGGATAACCACCAGGCTGTCGTCTGAGGTAAGGCGCACGTCGAGTTCCAACACGTCGGGCCGGTAGCGAATCCTCGACTCGGCCCATCCCTCAATGGTGTTCTCGGGTACAACAAGCGCTCCTGCCCGGTGAGCAAGTATCAATGGCGGTTCTGTCCGATCAAGGAAGGCGAAAGCCGGAACCGCACTCAGGGCGAGAACCACGAGGACCCTTGCCCGGAGGCCTGGTTTCAAAATCTTCTCCTTGTGAAGGGGTTTGCCTGATGCGTTGATCGGCGACAGGCAGGCTGAATCAGTCTTTTTCATCGGGCAGAGTGGCTTCACGAGTTCTCTCTGCCAGGGCATGGGCGAGTTGATCGAGGGAGTCCATGAAGATAGCAAGATTTCGAGACGGTATGGTTTCCATTATTCGTCGCCATTCCTTGCGCTGCATGTTGAGCATCCTCTGGACGGTTCTGCGTCCTTTCGGGGTCAAGGTCACGAATACGACTCGTCGATCATCGTCGGAGCGCATACGTTCAATGAGCCTTGAACGTACCATTCGATCGACAAGCCCGGTGACGTTGGCCTTGGATACACCCAGGATCAACGCCAGTTCATTCATCCGCAGAGCATCTTTCTCAAGAAGCGTCTGCAGGATAAGGTACTGGGAGAACGAAAGTTCGCTGCCGAAAGGCCCGGCCGAGCCTACGAGCTGCAACCCTCGCACAAGGATAGCCCCCAATTCTTCAAGACGTTTGATCTGTTCGTCAATCGTGCGCACCATCACCTTATACTATCTGTATTATAGGATTTGTCAAGGGGGTTAACTACTTGTGATGCTACACCCACATGGTGGTACGGTTGAGTTGTTAGGATTAAGCATATGGATATAGTGACAAAAGTAAAGCCCGAAGAACGAGGCTTGATCTATGAGTATCATCGCAGTCTGGTGGAGGAGTACCTGCGAATCGGGTGTTATCGCAAGGTGGCAGATAAGTCCGACGTGAACGTAATGACCGTGATTAAGTGGGTTAGATGCCACAGACAGAACGGCCTGCGAGGCCTTAAGGATCGTTCTCGCAGACCACGTCTCCTCGCGCGTCTTGAAGGCTCAATCTACAATCCCTGTATCACCATGTCTGTGGACATCCCGGATTGCCTGTGGCGACTTTGGTGGTTCGCTTGCCGGTCAGTGATTTTGCAGAAGCGATGCTTTCCCCCACAGGTTGCTAATCAATCAGCTTGAACGTTGCCGATATTTCGTATGCCAAAGGCACTCGCGGCAAAGAGCTCTTTCCGCCCATATCTTTTGCCGAAAAGTCCCAGCTCGAGTACGGGTCCCACACCGAAAGATATCCTGAATAGGGTTCCGTATGATCGGAGTTCAGAATCTCGCCTGCCTTCAAACCATGAGCGGCTGCCGTCTGCTCGGCCTTGGTTTTTGCATCGGCCAAAGCCATCTCCTGCAGCTGGGGCAGATAGACGCTCGGGTCTTTGACGAAGTAGTTGACCGTGTAGGATGAGATCTTTGAGTCTTCGGATTCTGAGGAAGTCGCTGCAAGTACCACAAGTATATCGTCAACCTTGGAAAGATCGTCCACCGCGCAGTCCAGCCGGAGACCGTACACGTGTTCCAGCCGCTGGGATTCATAGTTAAGCTCGGAGTAGATGTCTGCCGGACCGCTCTGGATGAGGGGTTGATCTACTCCCGCCTTGCGTAACTCTTTTGTGATCTCTGCAGTCAGATCGTTTGCCTTTGCGATGATTTTCGACATATCACTGGCACGAATCTCTATACTGAACTCCACGGTGGCCGCATCAGGCAGAACCAGAAGCGATGCATGACCGTTAACGGAGACGGTGTGCCCCTCGAATGAGACATCCGCCGCGAAAAGCGGCAGCACTGCGGCAAGACTCAAACTGAAGACTAGTAATCGCTTAAAGAAATTCATCGTTCCTCCTTTGGTCTTTCCGGATTCTACTCAGGAACAGCAACAAGGCAAGGTGTCCCTCACCCCTACCCTCTCCCAATGGGAGAGGGGTTAAGGGTGAGGGTAGTCTTATGCTACCACCACAAGCTTGACATCTAAAAGATTGTACTTATATTTTAGGCATGGGTTTAAGATTCTCCCAAAGGAAAGGTTTATCATCTATAAGAAAGGAACTCCAACGTAAATCAATGGATGACCAATTGAGGAACAGGCTGTGGAACGTTTTTAGAAATTATTTCGTTGACCCTATGACGAACAATGAGCGATACATCCCCAAAGACAATTATTACGATCCAGTTTACCGCTTTTTCAAGGCTATCTGGGATGAGTTCTTCAAAGTTTCTTTAAATAGTCTCTCTGATTCCCCAGAGCTCGCTTTCGACGTAATTAGCGAGTTCTTTTTAAAAAAGGCTAATTGGCACGAAGCTTACGATTTCATTGAGTTCGTGGCTGGGTTAGATGATGAACTCGATATCCCATCTTATATTAATCAGCAGTTCTTTATCGAAGAATGCAATGAGGTTCTTGAGGCTGAGCTTTCAGCTTACAGATTAGTAGGTGGAAAGATTGTAGAAATTACAGATGAAAGAGAAATTAAAGAGATTGAAGATGCTATTGAAAAAGCTAAAAGGTTGAAGTTAGAAGGGGTTAAGACGCATTTGGATTCTGCAGCAGAAAAGTTGGCGGTCAAAAAGAACCCCGACTTCCGCAACTCAATCAAAGAATCCATCTCCTCTGTTGAGTCCCTCTGTCAAAAGATAACGGGCAACCCAAATGCTTCCCTTGGTGATGCACTAGATGCAATTGAAAAGGAAGGGGAAGTTGAATTACACCCGGCCCTGAAACAAGCATATTCCAAGATATACGGTTATTCAAGCAATGCCGACGGCATAAGGCACGCGATTTCAAAGGAATCAAGCTGCGACTTTGCCGACGCCAAGTACATGCTTGTCTCGTGCTCGGCTTTCATCAATTATCTAATCGAGAAAGCGACAAAGGCGGGAATAAAGCTCTAACACCCCCACCCTGACCTTCCCCCATCAAGGGGGAGGGGATTATAATTTGGGCGCTTAACCTAACTTCCACTCCTGGGGGGAGGGGTGCGCTTCGAAGAAGCGCTGAGGAATTGGGAAGGCAAGATGGGGACTTCAGCCTGCCTTCAACGTCAAGAGGCCGAAAGGCTTTATTCAACCAGTTCGTAAGTGGCCGTTACTTTGCACTCCATGAGCAATCTAGACAAGGGACTGCCAGCGCTCTTGTCTTCTGCTTCGAAATTCATCACCCCGAAGCTCTGGGAAGCCCTTGAGCCTACCGAGAGTTCCGCCTCGCCAAAGTCCACAAGATTGCCTGGACGCTTACCCTGAATCGCAGCCAACTCAACGGCTTTTGCCCTGGCATCCTCCAGCGCCTTCTTTCGCAGGTCATTCACATAGGGGGAGGGGTCCTTTATCGTATACTGTATGGTTGAGGGAGAAGCGACCATGCTTGCATCCGAGTCTCTTAAGACATGTGTAGGCAACACGCCGAGCAAATCGTCAATAATCGAAAGGTCATCAACAATCATAATCACGTTGAGGCTCAACCTGTATTCAACTTCCTCCGAATACACCTCAGGGGTCATGCTTGCATATCCGTATTCTCTTAATGGTTCCTTGAGACCGGCTTTCGCCAGCTCCCGTGAGAGCTTGGCTAAGGATTCATCGCTTTTCTTATGCAGATCGGAGATGTCCTTTGACCATACATTAACATTCAGATTCACTGTCGCGGCGTCAGGCAAAACAAGGAAGCAAGCGTAGCCCTGTGCAGAGACAGTATTGGCTTCGCTGGCAAGAAGCGGCAGCGCTGCGGCGAGCAGCATGATAGTGAATGTCTTTTTCACTTTACCTCCTTTGTGATTTCTTTATCTCTTGTCAAAAAACCCTAACCATCCAGCCTACTCCCATCCCTTCTATTCCTGGGTCGATAACAAACCAAGGGCTAATACTCACTCCTCATCACGGGTTAGTTTATAGGTTGCCTGAAGTTCGCAACTTAGCCACATGCGCGGCAGTTTATTGTTCCCCTCGGCAACATCCCACTCCCGGTAGTGCCCCCATGAATCCCCGGGCGTGATTCTAGCCTCATGCCACCCCTTGATCTCGCCGAGATTACCGCCGTAAAAACCTGCCGCCTCTTCTGCCCGGGTACGCGCATCCTTAAAAGCCATCTCTCGCAGTTTGGGCAGATAGCTCTCCAGGTCCGTTACCTTGTACTCCACCCAGCCGATGAAAGCCTGCTTCCCCTCTTCAGGTTCCGACATCGATTCCACAACACTTATGGCGCGGTCGACCCGGGACGGATCGTTTAAGGTAAGGTAGAGGTAATGGTCGATTCGGAAGGTCGTTTCTGCACCATATGTTTCAGGGGTTATGTAATAAGTGTCATCAAGGGTGGCTAGGCTCAGGATGCCGTTCTTTTCAAGCGCTTCTCTGATCTCGGCGTAGAATCGGTTTGTTTTGGCAAAGACCTCAACGCTGTTGCCGATGTCGTCCCATACGATGATCTCGAAATGAAGGGAGACGGCATCCGGAACCACCAGGATGGAGCTTTGTCCAAGTGCCGTGATGCTTGTTCGGTTAAAGGTCACGAAGGGGATAAAATCCTCGTCTTCAAAATCGGCACCCTCTGCTGAATCCGGTTGACCATAAGCCACTTGAAGGCCATAGCCCAGCCACAGGGGGGAGAGCGGTTTGAGATCGTCTATACCTGGCCCGCCGGTATGATACTTGGTGTATTGACTCCACCCCCAGGATGGATGCCGTTCCCTGGCGGCGAGCAGTTGCCCCACCTGCCGGCCTTCAGGCAAGACTGCTCCTTCTGCGTCCCTTCGCGCCTGAGCAAACGCCTGCTCACGCAGTTCGGTGATATAGGGAGTCACGTCCGTTACCAAGAAGCGTATGTCGTTGCATGAGATGTGAAGAGAGCGATCTTTTGATGAAAGTTTTTGCAGTACGTCCACCGCTTTATCCGCACGATGCGGTTCTACCAGGAGAAAGAACCCGGGCGGATAGATTCTGTAACGCCTTTGTGAATCTTGATTATACGAAGTGATACTAATGGATCGGCCACACATGGCGCAAGGGTCGTCAAAACCTGCCTTTCGCAAAGCCTTTTTGATCTCCTTGACGCGCTTGTTGGCGTTGGCAAGCAGTGCGGTGCCGGAGCTGTCAAATATCTCAATGTTAAACCGTAGCAGCACCGCGTCCGGCATCACCGGTATTGCCGAGGAGGCGTCAACCAGAACGAGATTATCTTCCAAGGATACCTGTGTATCCCCAAGCAGGAGTGCTGCGAAAAGCAACAGGATAGCTGATGCCTTTTTCATCTTGCCTCCTTTATGATGTTTTGCCTATCTTGCGGAGCGCTCAATGTGCTCCTTCCACTGCCTGTCTACCCAGGCCTCCCAGCCTTCCCTTTTGATGGCGGCAAAGTTATCCAATGTCTTGAACTTAATAACGCCGGGGTTCTCTTTTAGCATTTTGCACGGAAACGCAGGACACTGTGAGCAGCGGGTAAGTTCCTTTGAGTGGCAAGCATGCGCCGCGTGCCCTCGCTTTGGGCGCGGATTCTCCCTGAAAACCAGTCGCAGGTATGGCAGTATGAGCCGCAGCAGGAAAGAAACACCTGTTTCTCCTTATCGTACTTCATGCATCCTCCTCTTGGACACAAAAGCATACATCTTTCCTCGCGGTTGTCAAGTAAATGAGGGTAAGCTTGACATCGAGACCAACCGAGGTATATTTTACCGGTAACTTATGGAAAGATACTGCTTGTATGTGGACGAGTCGGGTGATCATGTCTTTCGTGATACGGAATCTCTAGCTAAACCACCCCACAGGTTTTTAGCACTCATAGGATGTATGCTGAAGAGAGGAGAAAATTATGTGCAATTTAGTGATCGATTAGAAGCGCTGAAACGAGAGCACTTTAAAAAGGATGTAGATGATCCACACGAAACAATCATACTTCACAGAGAAGAGATTATAAAAAAGTCGGGGGAGTTTTGGCCATTACGAAACGATGAAAAGAAAAAAGCATGGGAGGAAGCTTTCCTGCGTTTTCTGGGAGAAACAGACTGCAAGATTATAATATCAATTGTTGATAAATTAAGGCTGAAGCAAACGTATCCTACCCCATGGCATCCTTACCACCTTGCATTTACGTATCTACTACAAAGGTACGTTTTCGAACTTAATCACATTAATCGAAGAGGTGACGTTATGGCTGAAAGCAGAGGACGTGAGGAGGATAAATTACTAGAGAATGCCTACCAGCATGTGTATACGCATGGTGATATAGCTGGGAACCCTGCTAAAGTTTACCAACAGGCTCTTACGAGTCGGGAAATAAAGCTGAAGAAGAAATTCAAAAATATTGCCGGACTTCAGTTAGCCGACTTGCTAGTTAACCCACTTAAAAAGTGGGTACTTATTCGAAAAGGGTTGATTGAGGAACCTGCTTCAGGGTTCGAGAAAAGATTATGGGTAGTGGCTGAACCAAAGTTGAGGAGAAGTCCTTATGATGGGGGTATTGATGGTTTCGGTTACGTAATTTTTCCAAAATAAAAAAGGAGAGTGCCTCTTTCGAGCCACTCTCCACGCTAGTTCTACACGAACTATCCACCTGCGGGAATCCGCATTAACTTAAGTATAGCAGAAAAATTATTCTTGTCAAGCCTTGGTGGGGTGATTATTTCATCTTCTTTCTGCCGTTAGGCGACGATCTCGGCGTCGGTCATCTCGCTAGTCAAAGTTGGATAGATCCTCTAAAGTAATAGTTCGGCCCACGCCCAGCCTTAAAAATCTATCCTTGTAGTGCTGTGCAAACAGCTCTATTGCCCGGTCGCCTGAGCAGTGGCAGGGTCCGGCGTATCGCACACCCAGTTCACTGAACTCCGAGATAATCCTTTTGATTTGAGCATCGCTGTGGCCTAAAAGATGGAACCCGCCCATCACCAGTAACACCTCCTGGTTCGTAAGCTCC
>DAOVCF010000189.1 GCA_030670165.1 Candidatus Stahliibacteriota bacterium
ACGCCGCGATCCTCTGCGGCGAAGAAGGTCTCATGTATGGAGTTCAACGTTCCGATACCTCCCTGGCCGACCTCTACGTCTACGATCCCATAAGCGAGGAGTACTACCTTACCAAGACCTACACCGGCTACTACCCTCATCCCTACATAAACGATAAATTAAATGAGTTAAGTTGGATAACGACCTACAGCGACCAGGTGGACTACGAAACCTGCCATCTTACCACGGACCGCCGCGGCCTTAATGTGCTCCTTCCCGCGCTCTACCTAGAATCAGACGATAAGCGTTCGCCCTACACCTTATACCGCGACACCTGCATACACTATACGTCGGTGGACGTGGACTCTGCGGCTGACAGCCTCATCTACCACTTCCCGCACCTGAATTCCCGTAATAATTACTCAGTGATAGTTGAGTTCTACACCGAGTGCAACAGCACCACCCAGCTCCAGCTCACGGTGGGTTCGAGCGTGGACACCATCCAGATACCCGGCAACAGCTTCTCGTGGTATGAAACAGATATCTCTTCGGGAGCCGACACCTTAAACCTGGCTATAAGGCGTGTATCCCAGTTCGGCTTCGTGCCGGTGAGCCGGGTGATAGTGCGCCGCCGCAGCTCTGAGGGGTTCTTCATGTCTATGGGCGGTCCGCAGAGCGACGGGCCTGCCAAGATACCCTTCTGCCTGTACCAGCCGTTCCCGAACCCGTTTAGCAATGCGGCTATGATCCGTTATTCCTTGCCCTATGCCACGCACGTGAGCCTGAAGATTTACGATGTAGCCGGGCGTTTAGTCTCCAAGCTTGTGGACGGCGAGGTTGCGCCGGGTGTGCATACATTGCAGTGGAGAGGCAAGGATGACGTCAACCGCCGCTGCGCCTCCGGGGTCTACTTCGTGCGCTTCACTGCTGGAGATTACCAGGCATCCAAGAAAATGGTTCTTATAAAATAAGAACCGGGGTCCCCGCAAAGCCACGAAGTGGATTTGTGGGGTGTAAAGAAGATGGTGTTGATTAAGTAAACGAGCTCTGAAACGTTGAGGGGGAAGCGTAAGCTTCCCCCTCTTGACAAGGGAGGAAGGGAGTGTATGATAAAAGTGTTAAAAAAGGAGGCGTAAGATGAAACGTATATTTGCGTTCGTGTTCTTGCCGGTAGTGCTTTTTGCCCTTGAGCCGGTAAACCTTATCAAAGATCACAGCTTTGAGAAGGACAGTGAAGTTTGGCTTGAACGTTCCGAAATACACGGACCTGGTAGCTTTGACTCTACCGTTTATAACCGCCACGATCCGGATAGCGCCTATATTGGAAACTACTGTGGTTCAATAGATGGACGGAAAAGACCCGCTCAAAATCTTCCTTTTAACTACGGGATCGAAGGACGTCTCTATCAGATAATTTCCTACCCTAAACCACTGAAGGACCTGGACAGCCTTGAGTTTTTCCATATGTGTCTCTTTCGCAGAGAAGGCTCTAAGTACTCTGCCTGGCATTATGGGATAACTCTTTACTTCACCAGGCCGTCCGACGGCGTTCTTATTCATGTTTGGTATAACTGGGCAGCACCGGATCTCACACCTGTTCCTGATAACCCCACTTACAAATTATTCCCGGGCACCATAGCAACCGAAGGGGTATGGTACAGCCTCAAGCGTGATCTTAAAGCAGATCTGATTGGAGAGAAGGGGCTATCAGAGGATATCGAGCTGGATAGCTTCGTGCTTTATGGAACCAGCTGGCTCGATAGGGGCACATGGCGCAGCCAGAAGGCGTTTTTTGACGGCGTGCGGCTGACCGGCTACGCTGACTACGACGTTGGGGTGAAGGCGATTTTATCCGGTGACTCGCTGAAAGAAGGCCACCCCTATACCCCCGAAGCACGCATCAAGAACTTCGGTAGAGAACCGGCTGACAGCTTCCTGGTGATTGCTGAGATTTGGGACACCTCCGGCTTAGCCTACGTCGACACCCTGCCGCCCTGGTCGCTTGACTCCGACACCGAGGACATCGCCTCCTTCGCCGAGTTTATTCCAGAACGCCCCGCGCCATACATCCTGACCATCCGCACCGTGATGGAGCCTGACGAGTCGGACGAGGACGACGAGCTCTCTAAATTCCTCATCTACACAGGCATCACCGAGCCCGTAACACACCCCGACGCCATCACCCTTGAAGTCCGCTCCCTTACCGCCCCCCTCCGCGTCTCCTACTCGATCCCTCAAGGCCAGCAAGGCACCCTGACCCTCTACGACCCGGCAGGCCGGAGGATAGAGCGTGTCAACGTAAGAGGTTCAGGCAGCGTTGAGTTTGAATCTGCTCTACCGTCAGGTGTGTATATTGTGAAGTTAGATGCCGAGACTCAGTCGATAACAAAGAAGGCTGTTGTACTCAAATAGCCGGGGTCCCCGCAAAGTAGCGAAGCGACTTTGTGGGGTGAAAAAAGATGGTGCTAATCAAGTAAGGAAGATTAAGGGGGAGCATTAGCTCCCCCTCTTTTACTTGACAAGGGAAGAAGGGAGCGTATGATAAAAGTGTTAAAAAAGGAGGCGTAAAATGAGACGTGTATCTATCTTGGTATTTTTGCCTGTGGCTTTGGTTGCCCTTGAACCGGTGAACCTCATCAAGGACGGTGGCTTCGAAAAGGACAGCGAGTTGTGGTTGATGCGTTCAGAAGCAGAGGGGGAGTATGACTCTACGATTATCAATCGTCATGATCCTGACAGTGCTTATATAGGCGAATACTGTGGTTCAATAGATGGTAGAAAGAAACCTGCACCCAGTCTGCCCGAGTTATATAACGTTGTAGGGTATCTCTATCAGATGATCATTTACCCTAAAAAATTGAAGGATCTGGACAGCCTTGACCTTTATCACATGGCTCTTTTCTATGTCCCAGGGAGCAAAAGTTCGGTCCGGGAGTATGGCGTAAGCCTTTATTTCACCAGACCATCCAACGGCGCTCTGATTGATGTCTGTTATTTCTGGTTATCCCCTGGTTCCACACCTGCTCCCGATAACGCCTTCTTCAAAGGATTTCCAGATACCATATCTGATGAGGGTGTATGGTCCAGCCTAAGACGTGATCTTGAAGACGATCTGATTGGAATAAAGGGACTGTCAGAAGAAATCGAGCTGGATACCTTCCTGCTTTTTGGATACGGTATCAACCACTATGTGTGGGGTAGCCAGAAGGCGTTTTTTGACGGCGTGCGGTTGACCGGCTACGCCGACTACGACGTTGGGGTGAAGGAGATAGTTTCAGG
>DAOVCF010000195.1 GCA_030670165.1 Candidatus Stahliibacteriota bacterium
TAATCTGCGGTTAGTTCCCCCTGCGATCTTTTTGCGTTAGCGAAAAGGAGGATAGAGGTGGGGGTGGAAAATTACCCTTGACAAGCAATGTAACGAGAATATCATTAAAATGGTCTTTCGATCCTGCGGGATAGGATTCAAGTAAGAACTATCGTAGTGTTGCTCTGTTTAGGCTTAAGATTGGAGGTTAGTATATGAAACGTCAAAAACGCCCAAAAGTAACTACGCGAGGAATAATCGGTGCCTTGATGCCGCTGCGGGCGGCAATCATTGGTGGAGCTTGTTTCTTTCTTGCGGCATGGAAACTCAACATCGTTAGAGGGTGGATATATTTCGGGATGGCTCTCGTGGGGGCGCTGGCGGGAGCGATTATTATGATTACGTGTATACCGGGTCTTGCGCACGAGAGGGCGAAAGCAAAGGAAGGAACAAAGACCTGGGATAAGATATTGTTGCCTATCTATTTCATATTAGGACTTATCGTTATGCCGGCACTGGCCGGGTTGGATGTAGGCAGGTTCGGCTGGACGCTGCTGCCTGCCTATTTCGTAGTTATTGGTATAGCCGTTTACGTGTTTGCTTTTGCGCTCACCCTATGGGCGATGCTGTCAAATCCCTTCTTTGAGGGCACGGTGCGTATCCAGAAAGATAGGGACCAGAAAGTTATAAGCACCGGTCCTTACAGATACGTTAGGCATCCGGGTTACGTAGGGATGCTGATAGGTTCGCTTCACCTTCCTTTCGTAATCGGTTCAATGTATGCGCTGATCCCGGCAGGTGTGATGATAATCCTCGCAATAACAAGAACCTATCTGGAAGACAAAACGTTGAAAGAGGAACTGAGTGGATACAAAGGGTATGCTGCGAAGGTTAAGTACAGGTTGCTTCCAGGGATATGGTAGAAGGACAGATACTTGGACTCTATCTCAAAACCGATTCCATTGGGCTTAAGTGCTCCTTTCGTCCTTCGGACGAAAGATCGCAGGCGGCTTCCTCAGAGTTCAGTCCAGCGCGTCACGCGAGACACATAAGGTGGTGCTAGTAAAGTAAGGAGCATTTCCTTCGGGAATAGATCGCCACGGTCGCCTTCGGCTCCCTCGCGATGACATCTATCCAATCTGCGATCCGAAGGAGAACGACTCTCAGGAGTTCTAATCTGCGGTTAGTTCCCCCTGCGATCTTTTTGCCGTAGGCAAAAAGGAGCATTTATTTCGGGGTCCCTGCGAGAACACAGAGTGATCTCGTGGGGTGAATATCCTTGACAATGCAAACAGACTGGGGATAATGCGATATGGACAAACAAGATAAGATGGTGTTTCGCTTCCACGGTGAGCACACCCATGCACTGGAAAAACTGGCCTACAAGCTCAAGGAAGTTATGGAAGCTTCGGGCTACCACTACCGATGGTACTCCATCTCCCCCCGGCTGGTTTTGAACTTCATTACCGCCGATGAGGTCAAGCCCTACCGGCGCAAGGCGCAGGCAACCTTCGTGGTTTCGATACTTGAAGCCTCACAGTCGCCCCAGGACCCTATTAAGGAGTGGTATCCATATCTCGTGCGCGGGCTTTCCAATATGCTTCTCGTCTACATCCCGAATAAAGAAGCACACTTCCTAACCCTCGATTTAGCTCACTTTATAGAACCCGAAGGTGACAGGTTCTACGAGCGTCTGTTTGAGCGGATTCACCCCATGGCATCCTCGGTGCTCGTAGTTAACAACCGTTTCGAGCAAGACCTTGAGCCAGAGCTGTGGCAGGGCGATGAACTTACCCGTTCACTCTCCGAGGCAGGACGCAAGCTCGGCCAATGGGACCTTTTGCCTGCCGCGTTTCCTATCGACAAGATCCTTTCAGCGGAGGATTTTCGCCATGTCAAGCGTCTTTACGGGATCGGCGGACTCTCCTACGGGAACCTTTCGGTTCGGCAGGATCATCACCGTTTCTGGATGAGCGCCTCCGGGGTGGATAAGTCGAAGCTCTCTGAGATCGGTCGTGATATCCTGTTGGTTAAGGATTACGACGAGACGGAGAACGCCATCGTTCTCTCGGTGCCGCCGAACGTTGAACCGCGCAGGGTCTCTGTAGATGCCATCGAACACTGGCTGATATACAAAGAGCACCCCAAGGTAGAGGCCATCATCCACGTTCACGCCTGGATGCAGGGGGTGCCCACCACCCAGTTCCATTATCCCTGCGGAACCTACCAGCTGGGCCGGGCGGTTGCAGAGAAGGTACGCCAAAGCCCTGATCCGGCCAGCGCGGTGGTGGGCCTCAAGAACCACGGCCTGACCATCACCGGTCGAAGCCTTGCCGACATCCTCGACCGCATCGACGGCAAGCTCATCAAGCACGTCCCTATGGAATGAAGGCGCTTCGCTGCCGCCCATCTATTCCCCGCTATCTTCTGGCAAGAGCCCTGGGTAAACGCTACCCGGTCTTCCTGCTTCCTCTTCGTCTGGTTGACATAGCGGAGCCTTGTGCTCCCCCGGGTTGGAAACGGGTTAAGGTGCGTCTTTGCGGAGTTTGCGGATCGGAGTTAGCCCTTCTATACGGCAAGAACTCGCCGCGATTGTCGCCTTTCTTTTCCTTTCCGGCTGTCCTTGGTCATGAGATATTGGGCGAGTCGGACGGCAAGCGGGTGGTGGTGAATCCAAATCTCGCCTGTAGAGAACGGGGGTTAGAGCTGTGTGCTGCGTGCGTAAGAGGCGAGGAAGGTATCTGCCAGAATACTTCCGATGGAAGTATAGCGCCCGGCATGTTAGGTTTCTGCCGCGATCTGCCCGGCGGTTGGGTAGAAGAGATTGTCGCACATCCTGATATGATCCATTCTGTCCCTGACGGTGTGCCCGACGAGCGGGCGGTGCTTGCAGAACCCCTGGCTGTGGTACTGCGGGGACTTCGTAACCTTGACTTCTCAACCGACCTCAAGACGCTGGTGATCGGCGCAGGTAGCATCGGACTGGTGGCGGTTAGACTCATGCGTGTTCTGGGATACAAAGGCGAGATACATGTCGGTGCCCGTTACCCTAGACAAGCCGAACTGGCAATAGAGCTTGGGGCG
>DAOVCF010000099.1 GCA_030670165.1 Candidatus Stahliibacteriota bacterium
GATCGCCTCCCTCACGTGTTCACCTTTATTCTTGAGAGCCGGATGAAACTAGTAACGTAAAAAGCAAGAAGCAGCCCTGCATAGATCCAGGAGCAGAACTCAGGCAGCCACAGGAGGGCGACTGAGGCAACGAGATAGACACATACCACTAAAGTAACCAGAAGCACTTGGTGCGCCTTCCAACCTTTATGAATAAGCCGCAGCGCGAAGTGGTCTGGGCTGCCTTCGAAGGGGGATTTGCCTTTTTTAATCCGGTGGAAGCAGAGAAGGGCGATTTCAAAAAGAACCGGGCTGGTTAAGGCGAATGCGATGACGGGCCTCGCAACGCTCATAACGTCTTCCTTCGGGGAGAAGAGCCAGACTACCAGCAGTATACCTAGAGCCATTCCTAGAGGAAGGCTGCCGCCGTCACCCAGGTAGATGCTGGCCTTAGGTCTATTAAAGATAAGGAATCCTCCCAATGCCCCTATCAGTAGCAGGGGGGCGGTGGCCAGCTCGGGTCGTAAAGAGTAGAACAGGAAAGCAGCGAACAGGCCGATGGCAATCAACCCTCCAGCGCTTGCGGCAAGACCGTCTGCCACGTCTATCAGATTGAAGCCGTTGGTTATTATCAGTACTGCAACGACTCCCAGTGCTATAAAGAGCGGGTGAATTGCGATCCCCAGTGAGTCAAGAATCAAAGGGAGAAAGATGGATACAACCACTACTTCAACAGCAAGCTTGATCCACCAGCGCAGGGGGCGCAGATCGTCTATCGTTCCCAAAATCACCAGAATCCATACAGCCGCTAAAAAGAGAAGCGCCCAGGTCTTGAACCATACGAACAAAACGAGGAGCACGCCGTAGGGCAGGAATATCCCTGCACCGCCCAGGTAGGGGACGGGCTCGGTATGAGTCTCAACGATCGGGTTAGGATTGCTTAACAGCTTGAGTTTCCGTGCGATAGTTCGTGCAAGCCAGACACCTGCAGTCCCGGCAAGGAAGGCTGCAAGTAGTTTGAGTATCCGATAGAGAATAGTCATCCCCCTCCTTAATCTATTTACTAAGCATAGTCGGATTCGGCGATTTTGCAAACGAGGTGGCGTGAACGATTCGATGATTTTGAGGTGTGTTACTGGGTGTTACGGGGAAAGCGGGAGACGGGTTGGTGACTCCCTGTGGTCGTCAACCTCCGGACGAACCCGCTGAGTTGTAAGGTTGTGAAGACTCCCTCGGGGTCCCCGCACGAGTGCGTAGCAATCGTGTGGGGTGAAAAAAGCGGGAGACGGGTTTTGAACCCGCGACCCCCACCTTGGCAAGGTGATGCTCTACCACTGAGCTACTCCCGCTTGTTAGTGTTCGAGGCCTCGACCAGGATGTTCTGTTCGAAACCCCTCACAGACACAGAATATTACCCGGCCAGGTACGTTCTGTCAACCCTGCCCGAATCATCCCAGCCGGTCAGGTGAATAGGATTTCGCGTAATTCGGATACCGACTGCTGTGGAACTATCGGGTTTACCATAAGACCGCTTCCTATCTCAAAGCCTGCCAGGGCCTCATAACGTGGAAGTATCTCTATGTGAGTATGGAAGGTACCGGATTCGTCATTCAGAGGCTCGGTATGCAGCACCAGGTTGTAGTCGAAGGGGCTGGATTCTTTTCCTCGTGATGAGAGCTTGGCAAGGGCCGAGAGCACCTTTCTAAAAAGGGCTGCCAGATCGTCGATCTCTTTATCCTTAAGATTAGTGAAGGCGGGCTCGTGGTGCACAGGTGCTATCCAGGTTTCATGCGGGAAGCGGGGGGTGGGCGGGGAGAATGCTCGGAAAGACTCCTCTTCGACGATAATGAGAGGATCTGAAGGCTCAAGACACAAAGGGCAATAACCTTTCTCGGCCATGTTCAAGAACGCTTCAGATTCTTGCACAAGATGAGGCGGCACCCACGAGAGTCCGACCAGCTGGGTGTGCGGATGTTTACGCGATGCTCCTCCGCGTAATCCTTCGTTTCGAAAGGCCATGAGTGCACGCAGGCGTTCGTTGGAACCATGATGGCTCATGCGATCGCGAATCACACGCATCACTCTGGATATGGTTCGAACGGGCATCTCGTGCAGGAGCGCGTCGTGCTTTGGGGTCTCCACTATAACCTCGTGTATCCCGTAGGTTTCATGGTTTTTGTTCGATGGAAAGAATGGATAGCGATTGGCAAAAACGCGGATCTTCCAGTTTCCTTTTTCAGGCAGTCGGAATAAGGTAGGTGGGGTGAGGTGCTCATTGCCCGGGCAGAAGGGGCATTTGCCCTTTGCGTCCTGCTTGGTTTCCTTGGGCCTTGAGCAGCGGCCGGGTGAGATCAGGACTTCGGAGGAACCCAAGCTATCCCTGAGTAGAAGGTAGTCTCTTTCTTTTAAGCCCATCTTGATCCCAAGGTTCAAACTATTTTTCTTCGCCTGCTGGTGTCGCTTCCTGTGGGGCAGCCTTGAACGAGGATTCTTGCTCGTCTAAGAAGTACACGATCCGGGCTGCGGCCATCAAGCGTTCCTTCAACTCCTCTTCCGCTTTTCCTCGTTTTTCACCGTAGAGGCTGGAACGTATCTGCGCTTGGGATTCCTCAAGCGAGCGTTGATAGCCTTCGTTCTTCTTTTCGACCGTGATCAACCAGTAGCCCTGGCCGGTTTGAATGGGCTTGGAGAACTTGCCCTCTTTGAGTTTGAATGCCTGACGTTCGTAAGGCTTGCCGCTCTGGCCTTTTTTGATGTAGCCTGCATATCCGCTTCTCGATCCTGTCTCGGCCTCTGAGAGAACCTTGGCCAGCGAATCAAACCTGGCTCCTTCCTGAAGCAGATGGTATACCATCCTGGCGGTGTCTGCTGAAGTAACCAGTATCTCGCGGAGCCGGACCTGTGCCGGACGCCAGAACTCCCTTTTGTGTTCCTTGTAATAAGCGGCGATTTCTTCGTCGGTTGGCTCGGCTCCTGAATCCACTTCCCTGCGCAGAAAGGCGTCTACCAGAAGCTGGGTGCGTTTGGATTCCGTTATAGCCGACAGGCTGTCGCTGAGATAGAGCCTCTGTTGGGCGAGTTCGTGATCGAAGACCGTCTCGCCGATTAACTGCGCCAGCGCTTGCTTGCGGAAAAGAGTATCTTCGGCCTGCTCAGGGGTTCTGAGCGGTATCATTGCAATGTAGGCGTCCAGATCGGCCTCAAGTATCATCCTACCTGCTACCCGGGCCAGGGTGTCGCCCGATTGTGTTGAATCCACACCAGCGTCCTCGCGAAAATGATCGAGCGCTTCCTCGCTCAGTTTACCTACCTCATCGCGCCGCAGGAGTTCTTCAATCGAAGGCTTGGCCTCCTCATATGGCGTGTGCGTCTCCTCGGTTTTGTCCTCGAGCAAAAGAATCTCCCAGCCTCGTTCGGTCTCGTAAGCTTCACTTGCAGAGCCCGGTTTCAGGTTTTCTATCACAGGCTGCATGCTCTGGGGGAATGTATGCAGTGGCCGAGCACTCAACAGACCGCCTTTTGTCTTTGTTGAAGCGGTTGAGTATAGCTTGGCCACCGAGTCGAATGGTATGCCTGCATCCAGGGCCGCAAGCGCAGAATCAAGCATCGTCGTGTCGGTTACAATCTCGCGAACGGTGTATTTTGCATATTGGATGAAGCGCTTCGGATTCTCCTTGTAGTAGCGCTTCTTGTCCTTCTCCGTTATCTCGATCCTATCCAATACTTCCTTCTTGTAAAGTGCCCTTAGCATGACCTCTCTTGCAGCTTTCTTTATTTGATAGGTAAGATCGCCATCACTCAAAGGGCCGGGTATTCGCACACGTTTCGCTCTGCAGCTGCCGCAGCCCAGTTTGATACGGACTTCTGTGGACTCAACCGGGGCGAACTCCTGGACAGCCGCCAGCTTTAGCAGTCGTTCGTAGATGATGCGATCTATGAGTTCCTTGCGACCTTCCGGGGTGGAGACGTGTTTCTGTTCAGAAGGTGAAAGCTTCTTTGAAGCTATCTCTTCCAACTCGAGTTCGGTTATGGGGTAGGCGTCTACCTCGGCTACCTTTATCTGATAATTCTTAAGGAAACATCTCTCGATCGCTGAAAGGGCCCCTTCATAGAATGGCGAATCGGGATACTCGGTTATGACCTTTTCGTACGAACGCGCCGCACGTCTGAATTCTTCGCTGCGTTCGAGACCTAACCCAAGAGAGTAGTAGAGCCTGGCTTCTTTGTCCTTCGAGGGACCAGGCCTGGTAAGCATTGTATAGACATTGTAGGCCTCGCGCGGCAGCCCGGCACGATAGAGAAGAATATCCGCCTTTTCCTGTTGCAGAAGAAACTCTTCTTGCTTATCCCACTCACCTTTTACCTCCTCTTCCAGCATGGTGAGTGCCTGAGGCACGGAATCGTTTACGCACATCCTCCTGGCGGCCTTCAGGACATCTCCTACATCTTTAGCTGTAAGGAATGAAGCTGCCAAAAGGAGTCCAAAAAGAGATACTTGTAGTTTCATGACACTCCTTTCTCTAAGCAATTATCTTACCATCCGTCGTCTCTTAGATCCTTGATTTTCTATAATTTCTCCTCCTTATATTATGCCTTTCCTGTATCTTTCAGAAGGTATATCCTGCTCCTACAAGATGCGTTGCCCCAAGGCCGCCGTCATGACCTCGATATGCATAATCGATAAAGAAACCTTTATACCGGCCGCCTGCACCCACGCTCCATCCGTAATCAGCGCGCCCTAAACGCAGCGAAATAAGATCATATAGGATTAACTCCACCCCTCCACGCGGTCGAAGATATACTGGCCCCAGGTGGCCCTCGAGGCTGTCAAGACCCATGAGGCTCACCTCGCTTTCAACAAGCAGGCGTAGTGTTTGGCGGCCCAGCCTGAACTCCTGCATTGCTCCTAATGCGCCGCGCGGGATAAGAAGGTCGGTCTCCTCGGTGCTCCAGAATAAAGGGCTGGCAGAGGCGTTTTTGATCCGTGCGGCAAGCGCCAGGCCCCAATCGAAGCGGTATCGTACTCCAATGTCCGCTCCCAGCCCGAAACCTTTTGCCGCGACGAGGTCCCTGTAGAATAACTTTACGCTTGCCCCGAGCGAGAGGCGATTGCTTACAAGTGCTGCTGAGAGCTGGCCGATCCAGTCTGAGGCGGTAACGGTCGAATCGATCTGCGGCCGGTTGTCCGGACCTACAGGCCGCGTTGTATCCGGCAGGCTGGTAAAATGTATGTTGCCTGCCCCGTTGCGTAAAGCCATTAATCCTACACCTCCGAAAGAGGTTGCATAGCTCAGAGCAAAAAGGTCATTCGTCACCCGAGCCTCACCTCCAAACGCTTCGGTGTGTTTGAGAAGAATGCCTGAGCCTTGATCTACACCGGTAGCCGGGTTATATGCCCATGCCGCGGGGTCCTGTCCCACGCTTAATCCACATCCACCCAATCCTGCGGTTGCCGCACTTTCACGATAGTCCTCGAAATCCGCACCTATGTCCGTTAAAGCCGCAGCGAGCAGAAGGGGCCCAAGGCCCAGTATCACTATTCTGTACATCTTACGGTGGTTTGAAGCTCTTTTTTGAAGTAGCGCTTTGATATGTTTGCGGGTTTGAGTTCGGCCTTCACCGTATATCTACCGGTTTTCACCCGTTCTCCTCGTTCGTCTCGTCCGTCCCATACAATCAGAGCCTCTCCGATGGGGTATTTATGACGCGGGCTTAGCTTACGAACGAGGAAGCCGTCCTTGTCGTATATCTCGACCGCGATAGTGGCGGTTTCGGTGAGGTAGATCGAGATGGTTGTTCCCTGATCTGCGTCAAATGGGTTCGGGTAGCATCCCGCGATGAAACCGTCGGCCCCGATCCAGTAGTACTGACCTCCTTCGGCCTCGGCGATAAAGACCTGACCCGTAGGCGGGTTGATAACGATTCCACGCGGGGAGTAGAACTCGTAATCATCGCTTCCTTCCCGTCCTATACTGATGATGTAATGAAGCTCTCTGTCGAATTTGTGAACCTGGTGGTTATGCATGTCAGTAATATAGATGCTTCCTGAACGGTCAATCGCCACGTAAGCAAAACGTACGTCCTCATACCCCATTTCCTTGTGTGTAACCCTTACCTTCAGATCTCCGTATGGGTCGAACATGGAGATGCGCCTCTGGCGATTGTCGATCACTGCTACGAAGTTATCCTTGTTGTCGTTGGCTGGTGCGTCACGGTCAATCACCGCTAAAGCGCGAGGTTTGAACAGATCGCGTTTCCATACCGAGCGCACGCTTCCGTCAGCATTGAAGACAACCACACGATTGTTACCCTCATCCGCCACGTATATTGCCCCCTTGGAGTCTACCGCAACGTCGGTAGGATGGTTGTAGCCTGAGCCTATCTTGCCCAGCCAGGTGATGCTGCCGTCCTCTGCGTAGCGAAGATGAACCACCCGGTTATTGCCTGCGTCCGCCACATAAACGTCCCCATCCGGGGTTGCAGCTATCCCCATGGGCTGGTTGAACTGGCCCTGACCTGAGCCTTTCTCCCCGTAACGCTCCAGGCGCTTGAACTCCACGTTATAGATTATCTCCCCGGCCCCGGAGTGCACCGCGAAAAGGGTTACTTCATCATCGTCCCTGCGGGTGGTGGTGTCGTCGTACATCTTAAGTTTGGTTGCCGTAAGTCCCTGTGGATCTTGAAATTGGAAGCTTCCTCCCAGGTACAGCGAAAGATAGAAGCGGTTTGCACGGTTATATCCCAGGGTATGACGGTAGGGCGGCACCAACAGTGTCGAAGGATGATAGTTGCTTGCTGATACAAGCGCACTTAAAAGAAAGATTAATCCTCTCATCCCCTATAACTTTAGGCAGAATTTTGCCTATGTCAAGAGGTTAATTTTCCTTTAAGCTGTGGTAAAAAAATCAGGGTTTTTCCCTTAGTAACCCTGTGAACATAACACAAAGTGTTTTGGAGTGTTTAGGGGTTGACAAAGCTCGACTCATCGCTATACTCTTTGATTCCGGCGCTCCGCCGGAAAGTGGTCGGTATTTTCCGGACCAACATGGGTAAGAAAGTTCGCAATCGAAGAGGGCTTGCTGGGCGATGTTTTTTGTTCTGTAATGTTTAAGGAGGAACAAATATGGCGAAGGCCAAGTTCGACAGATCGAAGCCGCACATAAACATAGGGACTATAGGTCACGTGGATCACGGCAAGACCACGTTGACCGCGGCGATCACCAAGGTGTTGGGTTTTGCAGGCGGCGCTAAGTTTACGCCTTTT
>DAOVCF010000011.1 GCA_030670165.1 Candidatus Stahliibacteriota bacterium
ACGTTCCTTGAGTCCAAGATGTTGGTATCTTTTGTGCATACATCCTCAGACCGTGGGGGGGGAAGGATTCCCAATAACGAAATCCCTCTCGCTTTCCAAGGTGTTGCACTTCATTATTGAACCCACGCTTTACAACCTTCCTGAGTCGGGCGAGCGGGCGATTAAGATCACCGGCAAGGCCGTTCGCGCAAAGCTCGACGCCATCGTCGCCGACGAAGACCTCAGCCAGTACATACTGTAACCTTCTTATTGACTTAACCACCGCATTCCTAAAAGACAAGGGTATTGACAATTTCACTGTCCTAGGTATCATAAGGTATGAGAGCGGAAGATGAGTCTATGGATATTCTGTTATATTTCCGTCTAGTTTATGGCAGCGAGTTTGACGCTCCGAGGGAAGCAGCTTTCGATCACATCGTTAAACTTGCTCTCATGGACGCAGATCGTCCTTTGTCTCTTAAAGAGACGGTTAAGAAAATTGAAAATACGAAAGGGCTTCCTCCTTTAAGACAGAAAACCGTAGAAGAAAGCCTCACCCGACTAGCGAAACGAAAGGCCGTTAAAGTCGATTATAAAAAAACCCCCCAATATTACCAGCTCCGAGAAAACGAAAAGAGAGAACTTGACAGGTTCCGATTGAATCGTCAATACCTTCTATCAGAATGTACCAGAACTTTCGTTAAAGAAGTAGCCAAAAAACACACCCTAACTCCTGATATGGAATCTAAACTTGGCGACTTTTTCCAGAAAACCCTTTTCCAAATATTCGGACGTTTTGGCCTTAGCTGTGCACAGTGGATTTCCCATCCCGCGGATCAAACACATAGGATACAAATATTAACTGGCAAAGAGGTTTGTGATATCATGTTCAAGAACGCCAAATCCGTTGAATTATATGATGATGAAGTGTACCCTACTGCGGAGAAAGAGTTCATTGCCTGCTTTACCAAGAAGCGAGATTCAGAATTCAGCCAATTGTTTTTTGATCTTTCGCAGAGTTCGTATATATTAAATTTAATCGGTATAAGCCCAGCGGCTTTGTCTCTAACAAAAGCGGTATTCGAAGGATATAATGTTTATTTAGACTCCAATCTAATAATCTCCTCCATTCTAAAGGAACATGAATATCATACCTACACGGAAGAGCTTCTGGGGATAACTAAAGAATTAGACATTCGGAGGATAGTAGCCGAACCTACCGTAGAAGAAATCAAAGGCGTTGTCGCCAAACGTCGAGATGATGTGCTTAGGTATGCAGAGGTTGATATACCCGAAGAGTACCTGCATGAGATCTACGATGAATTTTACGTGTCATACTGGCATCGTAAAAAGGCTAATCCCGATTATAAACCTGAAGATCTATTAGCCCCATTTGACACTCTTGAAGAGACCTTACATGAGCATCTTGGAGTCGATATCGATTCTTCCTCTCTCTACAACGAGCTGTTACGTAACAAGGGAAAAATGAGAAAGGTAGGAAATGTCGTTGCTCAGAAATACGAGGAAATAAAAATGAGGACGGTAGATAAAATTGATTCTCATGAGTATCGATTCCTTAGGTGGAAACCTAAAAAAGAATTCTCAATCGAACATGACGCCTTACTTTATCTGGCAATTCAGGAACTTAGGAAGTCTAACAAAAAGATAATACTTCTGACACGGGACAAATCACTACCACTTGTATCGGAAGCCCTTCAGAGTCCCCACGAGCAACCATATTGCTTTACCTTGGATATCTGGCTACAAACTCTTTCTCCCTTCATAGCTCGAAAACCTGGGATAGATTTCACATCATTATTCTTAGAAGCACTCTCTTCGGACTTATTAACCTTTGGGCCTAAATTGGGACCAAGAGATTTTATATTCTTGCACAGAATAGGAGTTGACGTTTCTCAAATACCAGAGGAGTATCGGGAAGAGGTTCTTCAAGAAGTCAGAACCACAATGGGAAAAGGGCAAGCCTTGGACGAAGAATCCTTGCATCGACAACTTAGCTATAATATCTCAACGCTTTTGGCAGATATTGCTCAACGGGAGGATGAGAGAGTTTCCTTTTTGGAGGGAAAGTTAATCGATTTTCATAATAAGTACGCGGAACAAAAAGAAGAACTAGAAAGAATCAAAGCAGAGCGAAACGAAACGAAGGACGAACTTCAAAAATTGAGAGATGTATTAGCTCCGCTCAAAGACCAAATTGATGCCTTCCGAAAAGAAAGAAGACTTGAAAAGATATCGACGTTAAAGAAGAAAAGGAAGCGTGGTCTCGTATTACGCTGGATTTTTGCGGTCTTAGTTTGGCTAATCGTTCTTTTCCTATTCGGTATCCCCTGGGTTTTCCCAGTGGAGATCAGTCTGCCGACTTGGATACACTTTGCTATCTTAATCGTAGGAATCTTAGCAGGTGCAGTAATAGCCCTCTGGAAAAACAAGAAGTTAGTACTGAAGCTAAGATTTCGGTTCAAGATCTGGAGACTAGTCGGAAGAATAATAATAGTTGTCTTTGCATTAGTTTCAGGGGTAGCAGGAGTACTTTACTTAATCGAGTGGTTCTCTGGGAAACAACAGTCCCCTTAAACTCTTAACTTCAGCCGCCGGCCAGGGCTTGGAGTTTGGCCTGGGCGCATAATAAAGCTATAACTTAAACCGTAAACTTGTCAACCCCCTTGGGTCAGCGTCGGTTTTTGCCAAAAATATCCCAAAATCGCCCATTTTGTCCCATTTTTGTCCAACTTTTGTCCAGCTTTTGACCAGCTTAATTGTGACGAGTTCGCCTACATTCAACGTTGAAGTGCAACACTAAGGTTAGCGACTTCGAGGGGTGTTTTATAATCCAGGCATTTACGTGACCTGTTGTTTAGTCTAGATTCTATGAACCTGATTATCTCGTCACTGATTATAGCGAAGTCGGTCTTCTTTGGCAAGTATTGTACCCTATGGGGCAAGAATTGCCCCAAGGGGCATGCTGCCTTACCAGTCCGTTGGTGTGCTCATTGGTTCCGCGCTGCCACGAAGAGTAAGGTTCGCAGAAGAAGCACTTTATGTCAGTGGCCTTAGAGATAACTTCATGCCCGGCATTCTCGGTGCCATTGTCGAAGGTGATAGTATGCCTGGAGTCTCTGGGGAAACACAGCAGGCGGCTGATGATAGCTTGAGATGTCAGAATAGAAGTCTTAGCCTCCAACCTCTCAAGTTGAACCAACCGGCTTGAGCGTGAGATCAAGGTGTCGGCCTCCCAATCACTAAACCTGGCTCTGGTCTCGACTTCACTAGGTCTTTGCTCTATCCCTATCCTGCCCGCTATCTGCTCAGGCGAGGAGTCTTCCTTGAGCTTACTGGCTACGTATTCCCTAATCTCGTTACTCTTCAAACGCATCCTGCGGCTTGCGTTCGATTGACGTCTATCCGCACGCTCTTGAGCGCGATGATCAAGGTAACCCGCGTGGACAGATAACCTGTTGCGCCGTAACTCGCGCGAGATGGTAGAGGGATTCCTGCCTAAAACACGGCCCATCTCTCGAATAGATCGCCCGCAATGACAACCTCACGTTCCGGGGGGCCCCGCAAGGAGACGAAGTATCCTTGTGGGGTGAATGGTGTTGACTTTTGTTTAGCTCTGGATATAGTCTAGGTAACAAGGAGGCTCATGCCGGAACGCAAGAGGATAACGACGCCGTTGACTAAAGAAGTAGTCGGTGAGCTTCGGGCTGGCGATGGAGTGCTGATCTCAGGCATACTCTACACAGCGCGCGACGCCGCACACAAGCGTCTGGTGGAGCTGATCGAGAATGGCGAGAAGCTGCCGTTTGAACTTCGCGGTCAGGTGATCTATTACGTCGGCCCTGCGCCCGCACCGCCGGGCTATCCGATAGGCTCGGCAGGCCCCACCACCAGCTACCGCATGGACCCCTACGCTCCGATCCTTATTGAGCACGGGTTAAGAGGTATGATAGGCAAGGGCCAGCGTTCCAAGGAAGTTCTTGATGCCATGCAGAAGCACGGAGCTGTTTACTTCGCCGCTGTCGGGGGTGCCGCGGCGCTGATCGCAAGGTCGATTAAAAAGGCCGAGGTCATAGCCTACCCCGAGCTGGGTGCCGAGGCTGTTCGCCGTCTCGAAGTGGAAGCTTTCCCATGCATCGTTGCAAACGATGCGCAAGGCGGAAACCTTTTCGTTGAGGGACCGGCCCACTACCGCGTCGAGGCCTGAAAACTGGAGGAGGAAGATGCGGAGATTAAAAAGGCCCGTCTGTGGGGCGATGCGAGTAAATCAATAACCATGAAGGAGCAGCCATGAAAAAAACAACCATTCTTCTCGTGGCGGTTGTATTTGTTGCAACCTTTGCCCTGGCCTGCTGCAAACCCGAGCGCTTTACCGAGCGTGTAATCGAAAAGGCATTGGAAAAAGAAGGCGGCGGCGACGTCGATATAAATGTCGGCGGAGATGCGACGGTCCCTAAGGATATGCCCAAGGAACTCGTTTATACCGGCGCCAAGGTCACGAGTTCCTTATCCGTGCAAAAAGAAGGAAAGCAAGTAACTAGCGTGTCGTTTGAGACCCGCTCATCCATGACTCGTGTAACCACTTACTACAAAGGCCTTTCGGGCAAAGGCTGGGAATCTGCATTAACGGTAAGTGGCACAGAAGGAGCACAACTTCTTCTCAGAAAAGGCGACATGGGAGCCGTAATCACAGTTGGAGAAACGGACGGCAAAACTGTGATCGGAGTAGTATACGGAGAAGACCTGAACTAGTAGCTTTCGAGGTGTATAATGTCCGGACATTCTAAATGGTCAACGATCAAGCACAAAAAGGCCGCGACTGACGCCCGGCGCGGCAAGCTATTCTCCAAGCTGATCCGTGAGATTACGGCGGCGGCAAGGGTTGGCGGAGGCGACCTTGATGCCAATCCCCGTCTGAGAACCGCGGTAGATGCGGCAAAGGCCTCCAACATGCCCTCAGACAACATCGAGCGGGCCGTAAAGCGCGGAACCGGCGAACTCCCAGGCGTTACATACGAAGAGGTAACATACGAGGCCTACGCGCCCTCGGGAGTGGCCATGGTGATAACGGTATTGACCGACAACAAAAAACGCACCTTAAGCGAGATCAAATACGTACTCTCCCGCCACGGCGGTCACCTAGGGTCTACTGGAAGCGTAGCCTGGCAGTTCCGCTCTTGCGGCATTATCCATCTTGCTGCGGATGCCTACGGCGAGGACGAGGCGCTTGAGATGGCGCTTGAGGCCGGCGCAGAGGACTTTCGCCGCGATGGATCGATATACGAGATCAAAACCGAGTCTGGAAAGTTCGCCGCGGTAAGGGACTCTTTGGCCGAAGGCGGCGCTGAGATACTTCACGCCGAGCTGACACAGATACCGCAGAATACCGTCTCCCTCTCTGAGAAGGACGCAGCCAAGGTCTTAAAGCTCATAGACGCGCTTGAGGACCTCGACGACGTCCAGCAGGTCTACGCCAACTTCGACATACCCGAAGAGGTGATGGAGAAGCTTGCCGCCGAGTAGTAAACGGTTAGTTAATCATCTAAGCCAGGTGGATCGGATACTGGAGAGAAGGGGAAGATCAAAAGGATGAAGCCGAAGGGCTTTGGATAGGTTAAGCTGATTATGAAAATACTGGGCGTTGATCCGGGGCTGGCCTCGACCGGGGTGGTGGTCATTGAGGCCGGACAGGAACTCGAACTTCTGTACAAGGAGGTAATCCGTACCAGGCCGGAACAATCAACACCGGCAAGACTCGGGATAATCGCAGAGGGATTGGAAGGAGTTATTCAGGATCACCATCCTGATCTGCTGGGTCTGGAAACTGCCTTCGTGCGCCGTGATACCCCGCAGTCCGGGCTCTCACTTGGCAAGGTGATGGGGGTTATCCTCCTTACGGTGCACAGGAAAAAACTTGACCTCATCGAGGTGACCCCGCGCGAGGTCAAGGAGACTCTGACCGGCTACGGCAACGCATCCAAGGAACAGATGGGGCGCGCGGTTGCAAAAAATCTGAGGCTTTCCGAACCGCTGAAACCCTCGCACGTGACGGACGCGGCCGCGGTGGCCTTGACTGCAGCCTCAATCGTGGCTACACTTCATAAAAGATGATAGGTTACCTTAAGGGTCGCGTTATTGCCAGCGACGAAGCGTCGGAGACCATCACCCTTCTTGTAGGGAACGTAGGATACGAGATAAGGCTTCCGCACATCGTTTGGAGGGAACTTGGGGTTCAGCGCGTGTCACTCGACGATCCTGCCGAACTCGAGCTGTTTATTTACCAGCACCAGACCGAGCGCTCGCCCAAGCCCCTTCTCATCGGATTCCGCAACGAGATGGAGCGCGAGTTCTTTACAAAGCTTATATCGGTGCAGGACATCGGCCCCACCGCCGCGGCAAAGGCTTTCACAATGCCCATACGCACCATTGCACGGGCCATAGAGGAGCGTGATATCACAACCCTAACCAGGCTTTCAGGAATAGGAAAGAACAAGGCGGAAAAGATCGCTGCAACACTCGCTGGCAAGGTAGCCAAGTTCGCGCTGATTCAAGGGGAAGAGAGGGAGATTCCTGAAGCCGTCTCCACCGACGAGTTGAGATTGCAGGTGATAGAGGTTCTCATCTCCCAGCTTGGCTACAGGCGTTCGGAGGCCGTGGAGATGGTTGACGAGGCTTTAAAAGAGAATCCCGGGTTAGAGACCCCGGAGGAGCTTTTCGATGCGGTCTACAGGGCAAAAGGCTGACGAGAGCCGCGAAGATAAGGCAAAGGGGTACTCCTTGCTGAATGCAAGTGACGTGGACGATAACAAACGGTGGAACCTCCGACCTGAGCGGCTGGCGGAGTGCATCGGGCAATCCAGGCTGGTGGAGACGTTATCCATTGCGATCGAAGCTGCGCGCAAGCGTGCAGAACCAATGGATCACGTGCTGCTTCACGGCCCCCCTGGCCTGGGTAAGACAACCTTTGCCAACGTAATAGCGCGCGAGATGGGGGTCCCGATAGTCACCACCTCGGGGCCGGCACTTGAGCGCGCAGGCGACCTGATCGCCTATCTGACAGGCCTGGAACGTGGTTCGGTTCTCTTCATCGACGAGATTCACAGATTGCCAAAGGTTGTTGAGGAGTTTCTGTATCCGGCGATGGAGGACTTCGCGGTTGATTTTATATTCGACAAGGGCGCCCACGCAAGGTCTCATAGATTCCGTCTGGACCGCTTTACGCTCGTTGGTGCGACGACACGTCCCGGTCTGCTCTCAGCACCTTTAAGGGAGCGGTTCGGGATAACAAGAGCGGTTGGGTTCTACACCGAGGAGGAGCTTGCCCAGGTTGTTAAGCGCTCTGCCGGGATACTGGAAGTGGAGGTTGACGACGAGGGGACACGAGAGATTGCCAAGAGGGCAAGGGGAACCCCGAGGATCGCAAACACCCTGCTTAAAAGGGTTCGCGACTTCGCCCAGGTTCGCGCAGACGGACGCATCACCCGAAAGGTGGCCCTTGACGCGTTGGCGCTCGAAGGTGTAGACGAGATCGGTCTTACCGATCTCGACAGAACCCTGCTTCTTGCGATCATAAGATTCTACAGAGGAGGCCCTGTGGGGCTTGAGGCGATCGCGGCTACACTTCAGCAGGAGTCCGACACCATAGTGGACATGATCGAGCCGTTCCTTTTGAAGATCGGCTTTCTGGCCCGAACGCCATCGGGAAGGGCAGTAACCGATGGGGCATGCGAGCACCTGGGCGAGTATCCCAAGGACAAACGAAAAAGGCCGAAGGCAGGGAAGTTCGAACTGTGAGGATTTACGTAACCCGGCGCATACCGGAGGGGGCGCTAAAGCTTTTGGCCGATCACGACGTTGAGATATACCAGGGCGAAATCCCGATCCCGCGCAAGGAGCTCTTGGAGAAGGTAGCCGATGCCTCGGCGCTAATCTCACTGCTCTCCGATCGGATAGATGCGGAACTGATGGGCGCCGCCCCACACCTCAAAGTAATCGCCAACTACGCGGTGGGATACGACAACGTAGATATAGACGCGGCGACGAAAAGGGGAATAGTGGTAACCAACACCCCGGACGTTTTGACCGACGCAACCGCTGAGCTTGCCTGGGTGCTTTTGTTTGCCGCGGCAAGGAGGATTGGGGAAGCGGAACGTTTCACAAGAGCCGGCAGGTTTACAGGATGGGGACCTCAGCTCATGCTCGGCCAGGGGATTCGAGGAAAGACGCTTGGGGTGGTAGGAACGGGAAGGATAGGAACGCGTTTTGCCTTAGGCTCGCGCGGGTTCGAGATGAAGGTTTTTTACTACGACCAGGAGCGTAACGAAACCCTGGAGCAGGAGCTTGGTGCCAAGAAGGTGGACATCTCCTACCTTATGCACGAAGCGGATTTCGTCTCCATTCATCTTCCTCTGACTCAAGAGACCAAACATCTCATAGACGCGCACCAGCTTGCCAGGATGAAGCCCACCGCGGTCCTGGTAAACACGGCAAGAGGCCCGATCATAGACGAGGCCGCGCTTGTTGCAGCACTGCGTGCAGGAAAGCTGGTAGCGGCCGGGCTTGACGTCTACGAAAGGGAGCCGGAGATCAGTAAAGAACTCATGGGGATACAGAATGTGGTACTTCTGCCCCACATCGGCTCGGCCACACACGAGGCTCGAGGAGCAATGGCCGAGCTATGCGCGTACGTGGTGCTCAAGGTGTTCGAAGGCGAGATACCTCCAAACATCGTCAACCGGGAAGTTTGGCCACACCGCCGCCCGTAACACACCTTATCTCATCAAAGGGAGAACGGCCTCTCCAGGCCGTTCGATAATTCTCCTGCGATCTTTTTGCCGCAGGCAAAAAGGAGCACAAATTTCAATTGAAAACGCCCCGGATCAAGGTATAATTCGCAATGGTTGATTTGCATATCCACACCAGCTTCTCCCCTGATTCCAATATTGCCCCTGAACGCGCCTGCCGTGCGGCCTATGCAAGAGGGCTGAAGATCATAGGCTTTGCCGATCATGTTGAGTTCCTGCCCGAAGACGGGGCGTACGTTGATCTATATGATGGGGCTAAAATCCTTGCAGAGATCGAACGCCTGCGCGAGCGCTATCGGGATAAGCTTGAGATACTCTACGGTGCTGAGGTCGGGTTCATCCCCGGAAAAGAGAGCCAGATAAAGGATTTTTTGGATTCGCAACCTCTCGACTACGCCGTAGGCTCGGTGCACTACGTGGACGGGGTTCTAGTATCAAAATGGGTTCGTGAGCGTGAGCTGGCAGGCAAGGGTTTTGCGCCATACTTCGAGATCGTGCTTGCCGCTGCGGAAAGCGGGCTGTTCCAGGTCCTGGGTCATCTCGATTACATAAGGAAGTATCTATTTGCTCCTCAGGAATACGGGAGGGAGGATTACGAGGGGATGGTGGATAGGATTCTTGAGAGCGCCGCAAAACAAGGTCTGGTTATTGAGCTCAACACCTCGGGCTGGCGGCACGCCACCGGGGAGCCTTATCCTGGCGAGAAGATACTGAAACGCTTTGCACAGCTGGGCCGGGGCCTTACGGGTGGTGTTACGGGTGTTACGGGTGTTGCGGGTGGTGTTACGGTTACGGTGGGGTCCGACGCACACAAGGACTACGAGGTGGGATACGGCAACGAGAGGGCGAGAAGGCTTCTGCAGCGTGCAGGATTCGGCTCGGTGGAGGTATTTAGAGTGCGCCGGCGGTTCTCGTTCCCCTTATGAACCTGGCCCGCATCTACGATCTCTTTGCGCCCTTATACGACCTGCTCATCTGTGTCCCGATCTTCGGGTTGAGAAAAGAACAGTCCGCGGCTTTGCCCTGGATAAGAGGAGAAAGAATACTTGAGATCGGCTGCGGCACCGGTTATCTGCTGTCACAGATGGCCTCTCCTGAGAGGTCGGTGGTCGGTTTGGACTTCTCGAAGGGAATGTTGCAACAGGCTCGAGCTAGGCTCCTGCGTGAGCGCAAAAAGGTATCCCTCGTATGTGCAGACTACCACAACCTGCCCTTTGAACCATGCTCTTTTGACTCGGTGGTTGCAACCTTCAGCCTGAGTCATGCACCGGATATTCTGCCGGTGTTTTTGGAGATTCACAGGGTCCTTAAGAAAAATGGACGGGTTGTTATAGTTGATGTCGGACCTGCGTCGCGTTCCTGGCTTGGTGCAAGGATACTGCTTTCCCTTTACAGGCTTGAGGGCGATCATCCAAGGAACGAAACCCTTCATCTTGAAATGGCGGGCTTGGGAATCATCCATCGAAAGGAGCTCTCCAAGCTGGGCACGGTTCACCTGGTGGTGGCGGAAAAACTCCCCTTTCACAATTAGGTTGACTGCATTGAACCTCGGACTATACTTCCTCAAATGCGGTCAGCGATCTTTTTCGTAGTTGCGGCATTACTCTCAGGATGCACGACGCCGCGGTTGGTCCTGATGAAACCGGGCCTTCCCGTTGTGCCCGCCGATAACCTTGTTCTGAAAGACAGCGATACTACCCTGGTTGGCACAATCACCATGCTCTCGGACAAGATGCAGGCGCTGGACGTGGTTCGGATCAGGGACGATACCGCCTTCCGGGTGGGACGGGTGCTTTTTGATAAAAGCATCCAGCCTTACTATGGAGGCATCATAAGGGCGCGTCTGAGGCCTGTTGAGAGTGAGGTCTACGGATACATAACAATGGCCGAGCTTCTGGAGTGGTCTGAGGAGCCGCTGGCGCGCGATGAAACCCGCGAAGCGCTTGAAGATGTACTGAAGAGACAAAATAGACGTTTGAACCGTCTCGTTAAGAAAGAAGGATTCGAGGGATGGGAATCCGACGTAACCCTTCAGCTCGAAGGCTACGACCCGGAGGCAGAGATTGCAATCTACAGTATGTCGTCGATGGTGGTTCGTGAAGGAAACCTCGAAAGACAGCCGATTTTAGTCGTGTGGGCCAGCCCACAAGGGGCGATTCTGAAGGTCAACCTTACGATCCTGAATCGGATACTTGAAAGGAGATAGTGTGAAGAAGCTGTTTTTATTGGTTCTTTTCGCCACGGCCGTCTTCGGCACGACGTGGTACGAGGTAAGCGTTCCTCTCGAAGGGGAGTCATTACCCGCCGTACTCTCAGGATTTGATATCGTTGGCGGCAAAGCCGGCTACCGGGCAGAGATCGTGTGCACCGAAGAAGGACTCAAGCTCCTGGATCAGGTAGGCGTTGACTACCGAATCATCATAGAGGATCTCGAGGCCTACTACGCCGCCCGGATGCTCGGACCCACAGGCTTCGGTAATTACTATACATACGATGAGACCAACGCCATACTTGACTCCCTGCACGACCAATACCCCTCGATAATAAGCGAAAGGATGATCCTTCCCAACGACAGCCTGGGTGACACCACATGGGACGGCAACTACGTCTGGGCGGTGAAGGTATCGGATAACGTGGAGACCGAAGAGGATGAGCCTGAGGCGCTGTATACGGGGATACATCACGCGCGAGAGCCGATCGGTGCAAACATCTGCGTGGAATGGGCGCGCTGGCTCTGCGATAACTACG
This sequence comes from Candidatus Stahliibacteriota bacterium, assembly GCA_030670165.1. GTDB lineage: Bacteria > Hydrothermota > Tepidihabitantia > B3-TA06 > B3-TA06 > B3-TA06. The sequence goes on from DAOVCF010000011.1 coordinate 11,550, forward strand.
GGAAAGATCCCCTTGCCACCTATCTTGTGGACAACCGCGAGATATGGATCGTTCCGATAATAAATCCCGACGGCTACCTTTACAATGAAGAGATACGTCCTGGCGGAGGCGGTATGCACCGCAAGAACCGCAGGCAAACGGGCGCCGAACCGCAGGGGGTAGATAACAACCGCAACTACCTCTACATGTGGGGTTACGACAACCAGGGCTCCTCGCCAGATCCTGGGGAGGAGACTTACCGGGGCCCTGGACCGGGTTCCGAGCCTGAAACCCAGTCGGTGATGAACCTGTGCAAGGAGCATTCCTTCGTTACCGCACTCAACTTCCACAGCCACTCCAACCTGTTACTGTACCCCTGGGGTTACATATCCCAGAAGTGCGAGGATTCTGCAGCCTTCTATGGTTGGGGTGAGATTGCCACCCGGATAGCTCACTACCCGGTGATCAGCGGTTACGAGTTCTACCCAACCAACGGCGATTCCGACGACTGGATGTACGGGGATCAGGGTATCTTTTCCGTAACCCCTGAGATAGGCGAGCAGTTCTGGCAGGAGTGGCAGATAGATCAACACATAGCCGAGACACATCCCATGATGATCGCCACAGCAAAGGCGGCAGGCATCTACCCTGAGCTTTTAGGTATTTCGTTCTCGGACGGCGGGGACTCGGAGATATCACCCGGAGAAACCGTTGATCTTACGGTCAGGGTGCACAACATGAGCGTAAAGGATGAATCAGGCCAGATAGGCCTTGAACTCAGCGGATCCGATCCGAGGGCCGAGCTCGTCAAACCCACGGCATCCATCGCTTCACTAGCACCCCAGAGCACGGGCACCAACGAATCCGATCCTTTGAAGGTAATGATCTCAGCCACAGCTCCTCCCGACTCGGCGATCCCTCTTACGCTTACCATCCAGGCGGCAGGCCAGGAGTTTATCCATCAAATCACGCTTCCGGTGGGTAGCAGGAATACCCTTATCGCTGAGGATTTTGACGACCAGAACTATGAAGGCTGGTACTCCAACTGGGGATTGACAGATGAGAACTCGCACTCCGGGGATTATTCCATTACCGATTCCCCGGATGGCCCCTACGACGACGAGAGCTTATACTATCTTCAGAGTCCTGAACTCGATCTTACGGATAAGGCAGTAGCGGAACTGAGCTTCTGGCATCTTTTTTCCATCGAAAAGGGCTGGGACTGGGGGGCAGTTGAAGCAAAGAGCAGCCAGACCGACGGCTGGGTAACCCTTAAGCGCTTCTCCGGCTTCCAGGATGAGTGGCGCGAGGAACGCTTTGATCTCTCAGGGTTCTGCGGCGCATCGGATGCACAGATACGCTTCCGTCTTACTACCGACCGGTATGAGCATTTTGATGGCTGGTATGTGGACGACGTGGTGCTGACCGCGTTCAAAGGCAAGGCCTCAAGCGGGCTGCACGAACTTGCTGATATCCGACCGGTTGTCGGACCGGTGGAGAGCATAACCACTGGAAACCTGAGCTTTACCGGTCCTGCAGGCACTCAGGTGGACGTCGTAGTATTCGACGCATCCGGACGCCTGCTTGCCCGGACAGAAGGAACCACCCCATTCAGCTGGCAGATGCAGGATAAAAACGGCAGTACTCTGCCAGCCGGGGTATACTTTGTAAGAACCATCTCGGATACAAGAGAAACCAACCGCAAGGTCGTGGTGATCGATTAAAAAGACTTCTTGTGGAACATAACTGACCCGCCAGGAGGCATGGTGAAGAAGGATCTCGTTTCAATCGCTGATCTAAATGGTGAGGAGATCAGGGAACTATTCAAGATATCTGCCGAGATAAAGGACAAACAGCTTGACCTTGCAAAAGGTAAGACCCTGGTGCTCGTGTTCGAGAAGCCGTCGCTGAGGACACGGGTTACGTTCTCCGTTGCGTTCTTCCAGCTGGGCGGGAACGTAATCTACCTTGCCCCTGCCGACATAGGCCTTGGCAAACGGGAGTCGGTGCCTGATGTGGCTCGCAACCTGGCACGCTGGGTTGACGCGATCAGCGCCCGCACGTTTGCACATAAGACCATCCAGGAGCTTGCGGAGAATGCTGATATACCGGTAATCAACGCGCTCTCAGACGCCGAGCACCCCTGCCAGGCGCTGGCCGACTTCCTGACTATACTGGATCATCTGGGGTCCCCGAGCGAACGCGAAGCGTTCGATTGGGGTAAAATCAAGTTATCCTATTTCGGCGACGGCAACAACGTGTGCCACTCGCTCATGCTTACAGCTGCCAGGCTGGGAGCCAGGATGGTGGTAGCAGGACCACAGGGCTATGGTCCCAAACAAGAGTTCATTGAGATGGCGCAGGAGGAGTCGAAAAAGACCGGCGCCTCTATAACCATAACTCGCGACCCTAAAGAAGCGGCCGCCGACGCCGACGTTATCTACACCGACGTGTGGGCCTCGATGGGACAAGAGCAGGAGGCAGAAAAGCGCAGGTCTCTATTTGCGCCCTTCCAGGTGAACCCTGAACTATTAAGTTATGCAAAACCGAACGTTCTTGTCGAACACTGCCTGCCCGCGCACCGGGGCGAGGAGATAACCTCGGACGTGCTGGACGGTCCGAACTCAGTGGTCCTTGACGAGGCCGAGAACCGGCTGCACATCCAGAAGGCGATACTGCATAAAGTGCTCCTTTTAACCTCCGGTTAAAAGATCGCAGTCCGAGGAGAAGATAGGAAGGCCAGCAGTATGCTGGCCTTTTCATTTTTTATTCTGCGACCTTTTTCGCATAGCGAAAAAGGAGCATAATCCCTATTGACAAGGAGAGAAGGCTGGATATAGTGCACCGTGAGCTTCCTTAGTGAGCACAACATTCTTATCTTCCTCTTACAAATAGTCTTTCTGTTGTTTGCGGCAAGGGCCGCCGGAGAGCTCTTTCGCAGATTCAAACAACCCGCGCTTGTAGGCGAGATACTCGTGGGAATCATCTTCGGCCCGACGATATTCGGGCGGTTCCTGCCCGGTCTTGCGGGGTCCCTGTTCCCTGACAACGCCATCCAGTACAGCATGCTGGAGACCGTCTCCTGGCTGGGGGTGCTCTTTCTTTTGCTCGTAACCGGCTTCGAGGTAGAGATCTCGGCGATCTGGAAACAGCGGCGCTCCTCTCTGACCATAGGATTCGTAGGGGTCTTGCTTCCCATGCTCATGGGTATTGGGCTTGCGCTTCTGCTTCCTGAAAGATACATTGTTGACCCTGGCCGTAAACTGGTCTTTGTACTATTCATGGGCACCGCTATGGCCATCTCCGCCATACCAATCATAGCCAAGGTGCTGCACGATCTGGACATCCTGAAAAGCGACATAGGACTTACCATAATCTCAGCCTTCACGGTGAACGACATCCTGGGTTGGGTGGCGTTTACCATGGTGGTCGGTCTTGCCACCCAGCAGCGCATCCATTGGTTATCCATTCTGAGGGTCTTCGGTGGCACGGCGGTGTTTATAGCGTTCAGTCTGACCTGGGGACGTAAGCTGGTGAACAGGGCTGTGAAGTGGATCAACGCGAGCTGGCTGCCTAAACCTGGAAGCGTTCTGACCTTCGTCGTTCTCCTTGGTGGGCTGTGCGGAGCTTTGACCCAGCTTATCGGCATCCATGCGGCCTTCGGATTCCTGGTTGCCGGGGTGATGGCTGGCGGTGCGCCGGCCATTTCGGAGCGCAGCAGAGAGACGATCTCCCAGATGGTATATGCGGTGTTCGTCCCCCTGTTCTTCGTAAGCATCGGACTCAGGGTTGACTTTCTGGCCAACTTTGACTGGCTGCTTGTCAGTACTGTAACCGCGGTAGCCATAGGAGGTAAGCTGGTTGGAGCCTGGCTTGGGGCGAGAATGTCCGGTATCCCACAGCGCGACTCGTTCGCCATAGGCATAGCGCACACGCCGGGCGGTGCGATGGAGATAATCATCGGTGTGCTTGCGTTGGAGTTCGGACTTATCAATTTGGTGGTATTTGAGGCGATTGTGGTCGCGGCACTGGTTTCCTCGATAGCTGTGGGACCCCTCTTATCCCTGGCTCTCGGCCTGCGCCGCGCCTTCAACGCCCTTGAGTTCTTTCTGAAGGACGCGGTAGTAGTCAATCTTAAAGGCAGTACCCCATTCGAGTTGATCGGGGAACTATGCGGCTCCATCTCCGAGCATGAGGGGATGCCCAGTGCGGCCAAGGCGTGCGCTGCGGTCAACATGCGCGAGGGGATAATGGGAACCGGAATGGAAAAAGGGATCGCCATACCGCATGGGAGGATGAAGGGTTTGTCTGCACCGGTCTTCACATTGGGACATTCGACCAAAGGGGTGGAGTGGAACACGGCTGATGGGCTTCCGGCAAGGCTCGTTTTCTTGATCCTTACCCCTGATCCGGATAAGGACGATCTCCAGGTGAAAATCCTTGCCTCAATTGCCAGGGTGATGGAGGATGAGAAGGTAAGAAGGGAACTGCTGGAGGCTCGCGACAGGAAGGAGATGATAGATATCTTCAGTGCCGCTCTGCGCCGCGACCGGATGATGAGGGCAAGAGGATAATTACCCCACCCGAAAGTTTTGCTTCCGGGTGGGGACCCCAAACAGTGCTCCTTTCGCCGGAGGCGAAAGATCGCAGAAGGGGACTCATCGCAAAACCTTCTCGAACACGAAATAGTTGACATTCCAACGAGGCTCGCTAGACTAGCGTCTAAAATGAAGTTCCGAGTTAGGCTTATGAATCTCCCCATGGTGGTGGATACATGCCGATTCGAGGTATAAAAAGGAGGCCTGATGGATGTTGCAAAGGCGATCCGCGACCGCAGAAGCGTTCGCTCGTATGAAAATAAGGACATCCCCCAGGAGGTGCTCATCAAGGTGCTGGAGGCTGCCAGGATTGCTCCCTCTGCCAACAACCGTCAGCCCTGGAAATTCGTAGTGGTGCGCGAGGCAGCCAAGCGCAAGGCGTTGGCCAAGGCGGCAAAGGAACAGCAGTTCGTGGCCGAGGCTCCGGTGGTGATCGCCGCTGTGGCGCTGGAACCTGAAAGGACGATGACCTGCGGGGTTTCCACCTATGCCGTTGACCTGGCCATCGCGGTGGATCACATGACCCTGGCCGCGGTCCAACAGGGGCTCGGCTCGTGCTGGATCGGGGCATTCTACCAGGAGGACGTCAAGAAGCTGCTTGAAATCCCCGATGAGTGCAAGGTTGCGGCCCTTTTAACGTTAGGCTACCCACGGGATCAGGCCCGGTTCAAGAACCGCAAGTCACTTGATGAGATCGTTTGCTACGAGGGCTGGTGCTGAACCGAAGGTACAGCGCTCCCCCGAAACACCAGGATGCCGCGTTCAGTAATACGTTGGCCAGCATCGACCATACCTGCAGCCACCCCCATGGTCTGGCTATCCCTGATGGGGTAGAGAAAAGGTACAGATAAACCCAGTAAATCAAAAGAGGTATAGAGGAAATAACGGAGACCACCAGGATCGCAGCCAGCACCCGCCAGAACTGGCTGTATATCACCCGGAAGCTTTTTGCAACGGCGTTTAGGATCGGTAACCTCTCCCTTAACAGGTAGAACGGGACCAGGGTGGCGAAAAGAATGAATAGGAGGTACCCGCCCCCGAGAACTACACCCGATACGATTCTAAGCAACGATGATGGCGGGGCAGAGGGTGCTAGGTATCCGGGGATTTTGTTGATCCACTCTACAACTGCCAGAGCTATAGACCATAACACCAGCCATGCCAGGGGCTTTAAGCCGACCTTTAGTAGCCACAGAAGCTTCTTGCCTTTAAATCTCTGTTTTCTGGAAACCACGTTTACGCTGACCGCCCCCAGATAGCTTAGGAGAATCGTCCACACCGCCACCATGGGTAAAGCGGTAAGTATCCTCTCCCAGTAGAATGAAGGGATTCTAACCCCAGAAAAAACACAGTCCAGTTTATGGGCAGTCTGGTATGGAAGAAAAGCCCCAGCCAGGAGAGGAATCTTGGAATCGCCCAGGGAAGTATCCATAATACCCCCAGCTTCCACCAGTCGCGCTTGAATATCCGCCAGGTATCCTGGAGCACCCCACCGATAGAGAGCCTGAAGGTTTGCCCGGTTGATGAATCATTTGTGCTCAATCTTTCTCCTTCTCCTGTTCTTATCTGCTGCCCCGAATAATGATTCCCCGATTATCCAACCTCTTCAACTATCCTCCATGCCCCAAGGGTGAAGAGAAGCTTGAGCACGTCTATGGTGGTGCGTACCCGCAGGCCGGCATATTGCTCGCCCCAGCCGCCGTCTTCGGCCTGAAGACTCACGAGTCGTTTTTTGGCATCCTTTAGAATATCATGCTCCGAGGCTACACCGGCATCAAGCAGACACTCCGCCTGGAGTGCTATGAGTCTGGGTTCACAGGAGCGGGTGAAGTTGGCAAGCGCGTAGAGGAGCACCTCCTGCACCAGACCGCACCCTGGACCGTCAAGCAGGGCGAAGAAGCTGAGTGCCAGGAAGTGGATGGCCGGGGACGAGGTGAAGCGATTTCCCTCGATGCGCAGGCTAAGCAAGTAGTTGCGCACCAATCTGGTCTCGCGGCTTTCAAGCTGTCCTATGCGGCATAGCTGACGGCCCACGTATGCAGAAAGCCAAAGCCTCCCCCATTCACCGCCCATCTCGTGCCCAAGCTCAAGCTGGGAGCAGCTTTCCTGCCAGTAGCCCTCCGGGTGCTGACGTGAGCGAATGAAATCCAACGCACGACGGCAAACAGGCGAGGATACAACCCCAAACTCGCTCGCGTAGCCCAGCACCTTGGCAGTCTCAGAGATATTGGAGGGCTCGCCGTAAATCAGCTGAAGTGGATAGCCGCCGTCCGGGTTCTGGTAGGCGCCCAGAAGCCAGGCGGCCATGGTGTCGTCGCGCTCACCCCTGAAAAGGAATCTGCTGCGGTAGCGGTCAAGATCGGTTCCTTCGATCTCTATGTACTCAAGTGCTTGCTCAACACGCAGCATTCTTCCTCCGATGCAGTGTAGACAAAAACTCATCCAAAGTCAAGCACGTGGCGCGAACCTTCAGGTTCGCTTCTCAGCTCAACGGCTACGGAGTGAAATACCCACCTCGATGCTTCAGGGCCTAAACGAAGGCGAAACATTCTTATGAGTTGCCAGTGCGGGGTCCCCACAGCGTTACGAAGTAACGGTGTGGGGTGTCGTTATATCCTGAACAGGTAAACGATCTTTCCGTAAAGGGTTACCTCGCCTACCTCGATTGAACCGGACGAGCCGTCCAGGTTGACCGCCGAAGCAAGGTAAAGATAGCTCAAAGGTGCGATCTCATACGTTACAAGAAGCTGCTGAGAGTAGCGCTCTGCGTAGGTGTTCTGCTGAAGATTGAGGCGGAAGCTGAGCTTGCGGGTGGCGGTGTAGCGTAGAGATTGGCCGGCGGTCCAGCGAAAGGCGTCCTCCGGGTCCGGCTCCCACGAGGACTGGAAGGTAAGAAAGCCGGTGGCGTATGCGGAAAGCACCAGGTTGTGCCGGGACCGCCAGGAGATGTTTGGGCTTACGGAACCCACATGACCGAAGTACTGAGGAACGTAATACTCGTAAACGTACTGATCCCATAAACTTAGCCACAATCCGCCGTAGATGTCTTTTGTGGTGCTGCTGCTGAAGCCTGCATTGACGCTCTTTATCCAGCGCAGGCTTCCATCCTCCTGGTAGAAGTTGCGGGAGGCCGAGCCGCTGAGATTCACGTGCCAGCGGTTCGAAAACGACCCGCCCGCAGATCCCCACACAGTGTAGGAAGGGACGGTGTCTTCAAGGTATCTGCCAACCGAGTGGCCGAGGTTAACCGAAATCGAGCGCAGCCAGCCGGAACCCCAGGAATCGTCGTAGCCGCCATTGATGCTGGCCCACTCATGACCGGGCCGAGAAAGATAGCCCGCCGCCCACAGATCGGCCAGGCTGTCGGTGTAGCTGGCGCTGGCATGAAAGTTGAATCTGCCAGATTTGCCGAATCCCAGAACCCCCATAGGTCCGCCCTGCTTATCGGTATGAAAGGAGTACAATCCCTCCCCATTCACATACCAGTCATCTGCAATGGAAAGATCAAGATCGCAGCCCAGGACGCGATCACCCTGACCTCCTGCTTGTTCTCTGGAGGTAGCTATGATACCTGACTCGGAACGGCTGAAGAGATCTTGTTTGATACGGGCAATGCTGTAAAAAGCGGCAGGTTCGGTGTATTCCCGACCATAATACTCATAGACAGCCTCACCTGTGTAGGCTTCTATAATACCCAGCTCCGTACCCCCCATCTTTCCAGTGAGTTTTGTGCCACCGTAGATGGGCACCTCAGAGCCGTCAGGCAGCCTGCATCCGATGCGTCGGGTATAGAGAGGTTCAAAGTAGCCGAACTCAAAAAGGTCGGCACCTTCGGTGAAGAAGGGCCTGCGTTCTGAAAGGTAAGTCTCGTATCTGGTGAGGTTTATTCGTTCGGGGTCGGCCTCTATCTGCCCGTAATCCGGGAAGGTGGTTACGTCCAGGACAAGGTTGGAGCTAATCCCCCACTTCGCATCCATCCCTGCGACCCCGGCTGTCATGGGAAGAAATGTAATCGCCGAATCCAACACATCCGGTCCCCTCGCGCGAGCGGTTTGGGTGAAATGTGGCAGAAACTCCATGTGCAGGCCTGAGGAGACGTCCTTGATTCCGGTAAGTTCACCGAAGCGATCCACCCTGGTGCCCATACCTTTATCAGCAGGCTGGTAGTCCGCCCAGACGACCCGCTCGTATTTTGCATCCATCCAGCGACTCACGGAAAGCCCCCACACCTGTTCATCTGCTGGGGCAAATCGCAGGGTCTTGAAAGGAATGGCAATCTCGGCAAACCAGCCGTAGGGCTCGATACTCGCCTCGGCATACCACACACCGTTCCAGGCAATATCGTAGCCCCAGCCGCCGTCGGTTATATGGGCATCCTTTTGGATGCCCAGGGGGTTTACCGAAAACCGGTAGGCGTTTCGGTCGTCGTTGTAGGTGTCGATGGATATGGTAACGTCGTCTCCGTCTCCTCCCGACTCCCGGGGCACAAGTCTTGCCGTCACCTGATCGGGTTCTTTATAGTAACAGAAGCAGCCGAAGTAGAGGGCCTCATCGTCGTAGCACACCACCACACGTGTAGACTCCGACGCCTCCCCGCACATCTCCGGATAGTTCTCCATGAAGTCGGTAAACCCCGGGTTTTGCTGCCAGCACGCCTCGTCAAGGATACCATCGATGATCGGCGGTTCGGTGATGCGCACCGCCTGGGTGGTTCTGTCTGTAAACAAGGAAAGGACTAAAAAGATCACCTGTGCCTCTTTATCAAGAAGTTAACCGATCGTCATGTGCCTGTAAGTTCAGAAATATACATCACTTGAGACAGATGTCAAGCTTAGCATTCCTTTCGGGGTTCCCGCAAGGATGCGAAGCAGCCTTGTGGGGTGATTTTATTGGTGTCCCCGCGGAGGAACGAAGTTACTTCGCGGGGTGAAAAGGTGGAACGGGTTGAAGTTGGTTTTGTAGTCGTAGTGATCTACCCCTTCGGCACGCTTGAGGCCGCCGACTACCAGGTAGGTTATCGGAGTGAAGAGGATTTCCACTCCCACCTTGAAGATATAGTTGGAGATGATGAGGGATAGGAGTTCTGAACCACGGAAAGCACCCAGGAATGCGACCAGGATGAACACCCCGGTATC
>DAOVCF010000155.1 GCA_030670165.1 Candidatus Stahliibacteriota bacterium
CCGCCAACCTTCATATGGAGTTCTGATTCCCTCGAACCCGACTACGTGATTCGCATATTTACGGACACTACTATCGACCTCCAGGATACCCTTGCGGATACAACCTACACCATGTCAGACAGCGTGTTTGAAAACCTATCCAACGGGACCTACAACTGGCAGGCTGGCACTGTTGTTTTCAACGGGGTGCTTTTGAGCGAAACCCGAAGCTTCATTGTGGATAAACCGCCTCCCCCTCTTGACCTCGACACCACCTACTTCCCGTTCGGCCTGGGGTACGAGTGGTGCTACGAGAAGAAGGAACTGTTTAGCGAAGGTTCAGAGGATACTATTGCAATAAACGTTGTAGATTCTTTTTGGATTGACAATACGTTTTTTTTTAAACTTGAAGGAGGATCATTCTTCGATGTCGGAAATTCTGTAGAAATCGGAGACGGCAAAATAAAGGCTTTTGACGAAACAATCAATTTATTACCGGAAGAACAGAGCAGTTATCTTTGGATACAGTATTATGGTGATACTCTGTACATGTTTACGGGTGATGAGCCTTATCCAGACTATTGGGAAGACTGGAGTGTATACAGAATCAAAGCAATAGGTTTGATTCATCAAATATACTATTGGCAGGACGTTTATGAAAACACCAGTGGCGGCGACCGTTATAGCCTCCTTTGGTTTTACAACGGACAGGACACTGTTTGGAAGGCGGACTAAACTTTACCGATTGATTCCCGTCTTAATGTACGATATACAACGTTGATCGTCGGAATAAAATCGTTGACAAGCCGGTATTTCTTCTTAGACTAGGAGTAGGCGATGAAGATTATTTTACTTCTATATCTGGCGTCGCTGCCTGCAAAGGAGGTGCTGACCTACGACGTCAACCTGGGGCCGCTATACGCAGGCGAGATGAAGCTTTCCTTTATCCAGACCACCTTCGAAGGACAGCCCTGCTACCGGTTCCGCTCGGTGCTCTCATCCCTTGAGGGCCTTGCATGGCTGTTTACCCTCAACGACACCATCTATTCCTACGTAACACGCGATTCATTCAAGGTGCTTTACGTTGAGAAGCGCATGCACGAGACAAACTACGATACCGTAATAAGGGTGCGCTTCGACTGGGAAACCAACCGCATTCTGTACGAGGACGGCTCCTCATATCCGCTCCTGCCCGGCACCCTGGATGTGGTCTCGATATATTACTTCTTCAGACTCAATCCGCTGGCAGTGGGCGAGGAACGCGACGTTGTCCTGCACGCCGACCGCATGACCGAGCGAGCGAGCGTACAGGGGGTTAAAGAGGTGGCGGTGCGATCGCAAGCATCGCCAACCGGCAGCTTTGTCTGCACCAAGCTGGCGCCTGACGTTCGAGGTAAGGGCAGCTTCGGCTCGGGCGGAAACCTGATCTTCTATCTTACGAACGATGAGAACCTATATCCCGCGTTAATCAGAACAGTTATGACAATCGGCTCCATCTCAGCGAGGCTAAAATGGATCTGGTTCGAGTAATCACCCCACACGAACACTTCGCGTTCGCGCCGGGACCACGCCAGTAACACGTCATGATGCAGGAGATATTCCTATGACTTCCAAAGCCGCTAAGTCACCTGCCATCTATGCTGTTCTTCTGGTAGGAGGCAAGGGCGAGCGGTTCTGGCCATTGAGTACTCCGGAAAGACCAAAGCAATTCCTCAAAATATTTTCTCAAAAGACCATGGTGGCGGAAACCGTGGAGCGCATAAATTCAATGATTCCAAAGACTAACATTCACTACGTACTACCTCCTCATTTGGAAGCGCTTTTGAGGCAAGAAATCAAAGGTGTCAAGAGCAAAAACATGATCATCGAACCCGAGGGCCGCAACACCGCACCGGCCATAGCACTTGCCGCCAGAACATTAAGGGACAAACCGGACGCTGTCATGGTGGTGCTGCCGGCGGATCATCTGGTATCGCCAAAAAAGACCTTCATCTCCGATCTGAAGGCGGCGGTAAGATTGGCCCAGAAGGATTTTCTCGTAACCTTCGGCATCCCGCCTTCAAGACCCGAAACGGGCTACGGGTATATCGAGATTGACCGTAACACATACTTAGGCCGACTGGGGTTTAAGGTCAAGCGTTTCAGGGAGAAACCGGATTTGCCGACGGCCAAAAGGTACCTGAAATCCGGCAATTTCTTCTGGAATTCAGGGATGTTCACCTGGAAGGTTTCTGCGATCATTGAAGCATTCAGACAGCACCATCCCCAGATATATAAGGGTCTTCTTGCGAAGCAATCCAAGGAGCCTACCAAGCGATCCTACGCCAGGTTAGAGGCGACATCTGTTGATTATGCCATTATGGAGAAGGCCTCCAACGTAGCGGTAGTGCCTGCTCGGTTCCGCTGGGACGACGTCGGTTCGTGGAGCGCTCTGGAACGTCACCTGCATCAAGGACTTGACAAAAACACTAGGATTGGTAAACTTATAGTATTGGAAAGCAAAGGATGTATCGCGGTCGCCCCCGAGGGCGAGATCGCTCTTCTGGGTGTGCGCGATCTTGTGATTGTAAAAACAAAAGATACAGTACTCGTATGTGCAAAGGATCGGGCCGCCGATGTCAAGAAACTCCTTGTACGGCGGACTCCGGTGAAACCATAGGAGGAGCAAAGATGAAGCGTTTGATTGCAGTGGCTTTGGCGGCCGTTGTGTTAGGGTTGGGATTTGTGGGCTGTACTCCGCGCAAAACCACGAAGGTGGTCTCTCCCGGTCAGGACTACTCCCTGTATGAGATGGAGCAGCCCGGGGACACGACTATTACCCCGAGTGGAGTTACAGTGCCCGGCTACCGTGTACAGATCTTTGCCTCAAGCACCAACGAAGGCGCCAACAAGGTGGCCAGCGAAGCGCGTTTCAAGTTCACCGAGCGGGCCTACGTCGAATACGACGCCCCCTACTACAAGGTACGTATAGGCGACTACAAGAACCGCTCCGACGCCGAGATACTGCGCGAGAAGGCAAAGAACCTCGGCTACGGCGACGCCTGGATCGTCCAGACGGAGGTCAATGCCCAGTAAGTTGCTCGTTGCAACGTCTAACGAGGGCAAGCTGCGAGAGTTCAGGAAAGTACTCGGTGGGATTGTTGAGATAGTGAGTTCCACCGAGCTTTCTTTATCCACAAAAGAAATTAAAGAAGGCACAAACTACGCAGAAAACGCACTTGCCAAAGCCGAAGCCTGCCGGGATCGGTTCGATGGAATGATCTGCGGTGAGGATTCTGGATTGGAGGTGGACGTTCTGGGAGGAAGGCCCGGGCCGCTATCGGCAAGGTACGGCGGGGAAGATACGTCGCATCCTGAAAAGTGCAGGATGCTGCTCAAAGAGCTTAAGGCTGTGCCGCTGTACGAACGAACCGCAAGGTTCAGGGCTACCATCGCATTGATTGATGGGGAGGAGGTAAAGACGTTTGAGGGTGTGCTTGAGGGCTGGGTCGGGTTCGAGCCAAGGGGGACCGAGGGGTTCGGCTACGATCCGATATTTATACCTAGAGGTTTCTCGCAGACCAACGCGGAGCTGGGGCTCGTGATCAAGAATCGAATCAGCCACCGAGCTAAGGCGATTCGGAAACTTGCTGAATATCTTAGATCTAAACCCTTCTTTCAAAAACAATGAATGAGGTAAAAGCGAGCTTGAATATTCATACTACATACCGTTATGATCGGGGGGTATGGAGGGACAGGCTCTCCAGCTCGTCCGGACATCCTGGAGAGGATATCCTCCAAAATCCCTGCTAACTATCTCCTGGTGTACAGACTCTCCCCTACGGTTGACTCCCAGAAACCAGAGATTATAATTGGATGTCACACCCTGTCTGATGTAACAGGTGTGTGTTACACCCGGGGAGTAGCGTAGTCCGGTTTAACGCGCCTGCTTTGGGAGCAGGAGATCGGGGGTTCGAATCCCCCCTCCCCGATTTTTCACCCACGAAGCTGCTTCGCATCTCCGTGGGGACCCATAATCTTGCACCCCGAAAGAAACCCCTGGATTAAATCATGCCTCAGGATTCACCAGCTGGAACCAGCTGCCGTGAGTATCTTTTATGACGACGCCCCTCTGTTTTGCTCTGGGTGAGCGTCTTGCTCAAAGGTAAGACCGCGAGGTTTGAACTCTTCAGCGATCTTGACCACCTCTCCCCGCAGAAGTGAATCATCTTGTTTGAGATATATCCTTGGCGTTCCGCCTCAACAGTCATCCATGCGGTTTGCGGCAGCGCACGATCAGGTACTGGGCGATCACCCGGGTATCGGCAAATTCGGGCAGGCGCTTGAGGAGCTCGTCCGATGCAAATGGCTCATTCAGGTGCTCAATAGTAAACCCAGCTTGGAGAATTATGTTTATCCAAGAGCTTATGGTATGGTGAAATCGAGGTGTCCGAAACTTTTTAAGCTTCGCCTTCAGCTCGGCAGGGGTTTTATAGAATATCCACTCCTCTATCTCCACAAACCCCTCCTTGAAGTAGCCCCAGCACTGACGGGCAACGTGTTTGCCCTCTTTATCGTCAACCCACTTGCTTGGCGGGCTGGTAAAGCAAGGATGGATGATGGAGAACTGGAAGAATCCGTCAGGCTTCAGGACGCGGTAGGTCTCCTTGATCGCACGTTGCGGATCGGCCATATCCATCAGGCTCATGAACGCGGCGACGAAGTCAAATGATGAATCCTCAAAAGG
>DAOVCF010000050.1 GCA_030670165.1 Candidatus Stahliibacteriota bacterium
CAACCTTTATCCGCGCATAGGCATATTTATCCCGCTTGCAGGGCTGGGTTTCGAAAATTATACCCTGGACACTGCTAATACCAGGAACATCGAGCCTCTCTTAGGCCTTACGGTCTCGCCTCTAAATGAGTTGACCATAAAGACAACCGTTTCAAGACGGATCGATCAAAGAAAGTGGACAGACTGGCAGGATACCCTTTACTACGATCGGCTCGGTATCGGCGGTGATTGGGGGAGTGAAAGGCTTTCCTTATCGGCCAACACCGGGATAGAGCGCATTACCTATCCGGGGAGGGGAGACGGCTGGCAGGCGTTCTACGCAGACATCTATACCGACTACACCCCATCCTCACGCATCCGGATTTACGCCGACCTCGCGCAGCATACCACCCGCACCACTTCCGAGATCGTAGAGTACGTGCCTGTCGAGCCGGGCACAGGAGACTACTCAAGGGACCCGGAAACAGGCGAGTATATACCTGATGAGCATGGAAACTACAAAAAGACAGTAAGAATCGAGGAAGGGGTAACGCCTGAGATCGAGCGCAGTGCGAATCTAGGCGCGAATTTAAGCTTTGATCTCGCAAGGCTCTGGAGTGCGCTGTCCTACCAGGAATCGCCTGCATCGAACTCCCTTATCGCATCAGGAAGGATCACGCTCCTCCCCAGGGAAACGATACTCAACGTTATCCTTGAACCTGACTATCGAAACCAGCGCTTTCCCTCATGGAGCGGTACTGACGAGACGCTCGAAGCCTGGGGCAGCCGGGTTGAGATTCGCTCGCGCGTTCATCCCGATTATCTCGTGAGGCTCGAGGGCTCCTACGATACCGAGGAGCGGCACAGAGGCCAGCAACCGCTGCGTTCACGCGAGGAGGTATCGGCAAGCCTTTCCCCGATTATCGACCTATGGCTGCGGATCGAACCGCAGATAGGCTTCGGCACGCTCACCGCAGAAGAACCTTTTTACTATCCTGAACTAGGGGAAATTATCATACGACGTGCATGGGTTGGAACCAATCTTGAAAAACGCTTTGAAGAGTTCAAGTTGACCGCCGGAGTACTCTTAACCCAGCGCCAGCCCAACGTTACGGCCCTCCCCTACCTTATATCCCGCGACGACCCGCCTGGCCTGCATCCTTCGTGGAGCGCGGGTGCGGAGCGCTCCTTGGGCAAAGGACTTTCCATGCGCCTGGAGTATCAGGGCAACCTCTACCCTGACGAGCGCGGACTGGAAAACTCCTTCGAACTATCAGCAGGGATGTACTTCTAATAATCCCATTCCCCCAAGTAGCCACAGATGAATAGACCAATCAGATTAAAAGGAACAGACTACTGGTTCGAGTCCGGCAGGACCAGCTCTTTTAGGCCGGAGTGCTTTAGTTCGGCAAAGGCGCGGTTGCCCTTGAGGTAGACGTTGGTTACCGGCTCGGGCAGCTGCGAGGCTTTGAGGATTTCTATCCAGGTTCTCTGGCTTAATGTAAAAACGAGGACGCTGTCCGCTTTGGCAACTATCCCGTCAGGACGGCGGTCGCGGTTGAGGTCGTGGATGGAGTGGGTAAGCTGCCGGGTGGACTGCTCGGCAATCACCCATGCGCCGTAGTCGTCAAGGAACGATCTGAACCGGTCGGCCTCGGCACGGGTGCGGAAGAAGCCGACCCTGAACCTGGTCAACCCGCCTTCCTCGACATAATAGTAAGGAAGCCCTTGCCGGGCCAGGTTCTCCATGAGAGGGCCGAAGCTCATGGGATTGGAGAAAGCTCCTACCTGAAGAGAGAAGGCCTGGCCCTCGGTTATCCTGACCGACTGCACAAGGTAACCTCTGGTCTTTGGGCTTGCACCGGGAATGGCCAGCTTATCGCCGCAGACAAACAAAGGCTTGCCGAAGAATGGGTAAGCCGAAGAGTATGTGTTACGGGTGTTACGGGTGTTACGGGTACGGGGGCAAGAAGCATTGAAGGTATCCGCGGGAACCAGCGAGGGAAGGCTTAAGGTAATCAGATTGTTCCCGGCGAGCACGGTCGCAAATCCCTCGGAATCAACTGTGGAGAGCCTTCGGATGCCGGCAATGGTGCGACGGGCAAGAACGGTCGCAGACAAAGGGTCTACGAGCAACAGTTCGGCAGGTGTCGCGGCGAGCGCCTTGCCCTGCCAGATAGAGACGCGTGTCGGTTCTGAGCCGAGATTGATGGAGGAGGATTTCTTGGTGGAAAGCGAGAAGAAACGCAGCCCTGCAGAGTCTCGATCAACAAGGGTCGAACCGATGAGCAAGGGATAGCGCGGCGCCCACGGAAGCTTCACGTCGGCGATCTTTTTGGTGTTGGGATTGTAGGTAAACGCATTAAGCCCCTGTGAGGGAATAAAGAGCAACTCGCCTCGCGGCAGCAGGAACATAGAAGAAGCCAATCGAGGCAGCCCGTAGGTGTAAAGAAGGTTCATCTTTGCAGCCGAGCCTTGAACCACGCTTAAGGCGTCCGCGCCGAGAAGATATATTCGGTCGCCTGCACCGAGCACCGCATTACTGTAGGCCCGATCCAGTCGAAAGGCCGTCGAGACCTGTTCATTGACGGTATCTACGGCAAAAAGCGCCTGGGAGGTAAGCACGTAGGGACGCGAACCAACGAGTATGGTAACCGGGATTCCAAAAAGCGGAACCCTTCTTGAGCCTTCAGTGGTAACGATCCTGAGATCGGCCTTATCCAGAAGATAAGCCTTTCGGCCATGCTCGACGTAGGACGTAGCAAGTATGGTGGATGCAAGGAGCGCTAAGGAAGCGAAAATTCTCACCGCTCCCCAAGGGCCATGAGTGTTATGCGAACGATAAGCTCGTCGTATGAGATGCCTGCCACCTTGGCCTCTGCTGGAAGATCGCTCACGTCGGTGAGACCGGGAATGGTGTTGGCCTCAAGCAGGTAGGGATGGGAGTTTTCTGCAAGCATGAAGTCAACCCTTCCGAAGTGCCTTGCGCCTATGGATCGGAAGGCACGCAACGCCAGCTCCTGGGTGAGCCTGGTTTGCTCCGGGTCCATGCGGGCAGGACAGATGAACTGTGTTGCACCTTTCGTGTATTTGGCCTGATAGTCGTAGAACTCCTGGGTCTTGGGAACGAGTTCGAGCAAAGGCATGGCCTCATCGCCAAGGATGCCTGCGGTTCCGGTCATACCTGATATGAATTCTTCAAGGAGTACGTCGCCGAACTCTGCCTGAACGCGCCTTGTCTGCTCAAGCAGCGCAAGCTCCTCGTGAACGATGTGCACGCCGACGCTTGAGCCTTCGAACCGCGGCTTGACTATCACCGGGAAGCCGAACTCCGCCGCCGCCTTTTGCGCCGCCGGTACGTAATCTGCATCTCCTGGAAGTGGAATAAATCGGGGGGTAGGTATGTCGTTGCGGGCGAAAACCCACTTCGAGACCCACTTGTCTATACCGATCGCCGAGGCCTCGACCCCTGAGCCGGTGTAAGGTATGCCTGCAACCTCTGCGAAGCCCTGGAAGGAACCGTCCTCGCCCGGCTTTCCGTGCAGAGCGATGAAGATAACGTCCGGTTTCTCTTTTAAGAGTTTTGGCAGATCGTCGGGCGAGGCGAGATCGAAGCTCACCGCCTCTATACCCTGACGTCTGAGCGCCTCGAACACGTTGCGGCCCGAAAGCAAGGATATCTCACGCTCAGAGGACCAGCCTCCGGAAACCACCACCACCCGCTTATCTTTCAGGGGTTCGGTTAATTTCTTATCCACCAATCCTCCTTTTCGCTAGAAGCGAAAAGTTCGGAACCAGATACCTCGAATCTGTAAATCCTGGTTCGACATCTATCTTTAATCCTAACCTGTCTCCCTCTAATCGTTCTGCTTAATCTGGACCCCTGCGATCCTTTTTGCTTCGCAAAAATGGAGCATTTTCAACCATACTTCGGGTAGCAGCATTTTTTGTACTTCTTGCCCGACCCGCACGGACAAGGGTCGTTGCGACCTATCTTTTTCTTTACCTTGATCGGTTTCTGCCTGCCCTGAGCGGAACCGGCCTCGGGATTAGCAGATGCACCGGCTACTGCGGAGGAAGCACTTTCCTGATAGGCATGCACCGGGGCCTGCCTTCTCACCGGAGTCTGCCTGAGCTGAGCCCGAAACAGAAGCTTGGTGATCTCGCGCTGCAGGGACCTCACCATCTCCTCGTACTTGGTGTACGCCTCCCTCTTGTACTCGATGATGGGGTCCTTCTGCCCGTAGCCGCGCAGGCCTATGCCGCGCTTAAGTTCGTCCATCTCCCGCAGGTGATCGCGCCAGTGCCGGTCAATACCGGTCAGAAGGACCAGGCTCTGAAGTTCTCCGAACTTCTCCTCGCCCAGTGCTTCACGACGCACCTTAAACGCCTCATCCGCCCGATCGTTAAGCATCCCGATAAGCTCTTCGAGCTTGACCTTTGCTCGCTCCTCTAAAGGCGGCATCTCAAAGTCGAGCATGAAGTAGCTCACGAACTCCATCTCTAACCCTTCCCAGTCCCATTCATCACCGCCGTGGCCCGCGCAATGAGCATCCACTATGGAGTTGATTACCTCGCCGAAATAGAATCGGCATAACCCGTCGAGGTCCTGTCCTGCAAGGATCTCATCACGGGTGGCATATATCTCCTCGCGCTGCCGGTTCATCACGTCGTCGTACTCCAGAAGCCGCCTTCGCATCTCGAAGTTGTTCTGTTCTACACGCTTCTGCGCATTCTCGATGGCGCGGGTGACAAGAGGCGATGAGATAGGCTCCATCTCCTTGCCGCCGAAGCGTTCGATAACCTGATTCATGCGGTCGGCGCCGAAGATTCTTAAAAGATCGTCTTCAAGGCTTAAAAAGAAGCTGGAGGCGCCCGGATCGCCCTGACGTCCTGATCGTCCGCGAAGCTGGTTGTCTATTCTTCGGGATTCGTGGCGCTCGGTTCCGAGAATGATGAGTCCGCGGGGGAAATCCGCCTGGCATTCTTTGGAACGCTTGAAACGCTCTATCTCGGCGTCGCTATCGGCCTCCTCGACATTGCATCGGCTGGGGATTTCGAGCACATGGGGTGCAAGCTTGATGTCGGTCCCGCGGCCGGCCATGTTGGTGGCTATGGTTACCTTATGCGTCTGTCCTGCCTCGCGCACTATCTCCGCTTCCTTCTGGTGATGTTTGGCGTTTAGAACGTTATGGTTGATGCCTTCACGCTTGAGCATACGCGCGAGGGTTTCGGAGACGTCTACCGAAGTGGTGCCCACGAGAATCGGCCTGCCGGTCTGGTGCAACTCCTCGATCTCCTCTATAACCGCCTTGTACTTCTCGGCGCGTGTCTTGTAGACGACGTCCGTGTAGTCAATCCGGCGAACCGGCTTGTTGGTAGGGATTCCCATCACCTCAAGCTTGTAGATGTTCCAGAACTCCCCTGCCTCTGTTAAAGCGGTGCCAGTCATTCCGGCGAGCTTTTCGTACATGCGGAAGTAATTCTGGTGGGTTATCGTAGCAACGGTCTGGCTCTCCTCCTGGACCCTGACCCCTTCCTTGGCCTCAAGCGCCTCGTGCAGGCCGTCGGAGTAGCGCCGGCCCGGCTGGGGACGACCGGTAAAGGGATCAACGATTATGACCTTGCCATCGGCAACGATGTAATCTTCGTCGCGGTTGAACAGAACGTAGGCCTTCAGAAGAGCGTGATGATTGTTGAGCATCTCGCTCCTTTGGGCGTACTCATTGTATAGCTCTTCCTTTGCCTTGAGCTTCTGTTTGGGGTTAAGGTCTGCACGCTTATCTATCTCAGCAAGTCCTGTGGAGAGATCGGGCAGGGTAAAGGCCTCCGGGTCCCTTGGATTCAAGAGACTACGCCCCTTCTCGTTCAGCTCAACCGCACGCATGTGCTCGTCGTAGGTAAAGTAGTTCTCGGCGTCAAGTTCGTGAACCTTCTTGTCTCGCATGAGTGAATTCTCAACGCCCTCAACGAGCCGCATCATCGGCCCTTCCTTAAGGATTCTCAGAAGTCTCTTGTGCTTCGGGGTGGAGCGTTTGACCATCAGCAGGAGCCGGGCGGCATCCATCTCTTTTTCTTCTTCGATGAGCCTTTCCCCCTCGGAGACACGTTCGTTGGAAAGCCGCTGCTGGGCTCCGAACAGCTTCGCCACATCCGGCTTGTAACGCATGTATCCGCGGTCTACGTACTCGGTTGGGCCGGAGATTATGAGTGGGGTTCGCGCCTCGTCTATCAAAACCGAGTCAACCTCGTCAACGATCGCGTAAGCATGAGAACGCTGCACCTTTTGTTCAAGCGAGTGCACCATGTTGCCTCTAAGGTAGTCGAACCCAAACTCGTTGTTCGTTCCGTAGGCGATGTCGCAAGCATACATAGGTTGCCGCTCGGCAGGGCTCATGCCGGTCTGGATAACTCCGATCGAAAGACCGAGGTAGGTATAGATAGGTCCCATCCACTCCCGGTCGCGCGCTGCAAGGTAGTCGTTGACGGTGACGAGGTGAGCGCCGCGGCCCATGAGCGCGTTAAGATACAAAGGCATGGTGGCAACCAAGGTCTTACCCTCGCCTGTACGCATCTCGGCGATCCTGCCCTCGTGAAGCACCACCGCGCCTATCACCTGAACGTTGAAGGGAAACATGTCCCAGGTGGTCTCAAATCCGCGAACGTCCCAGATGTTGCCCAGGAGCAGGTAGCACGCCTCGCGCACCATGCTGAAAGCCTCGACCATAATCGGCTCAAGCGCAGCGTTGGTCTTGCTCTTCCAGAACTCCTTGCGCTCGCCCTCGTCTACCTTCTTGACCTCCGCTTCGATCTCCCTGGCCCTTTCTGAGAACCTCTTCTGCCACGCCCTGGTGCGCGCCACCAACGCCGGACGAACCCTTTCCTGAAGAATCTTCTTGGCCTCAAGCCACTTTCCAGAAGCACCCTTCTCCTTGGTCTCCAACTCCTCGCAAAGCTCCTTGTATAAAGGTCTTGCCACCTTCTCCTCGAGATGCTCGCAGAGCCAGTCGTCGCCTGCGCCTGCCCAGGGATTCTGTTTTCTTATTTCGCTTTCTATCCCCCAGTAGATCGCCCGCCAGTCGAACTCCGGCGGCTCGCCCTTCTCCCCGTCGGCAAACCACTGCGCTGCCTTCTCTTCTGCCTCGCGGATTTTCTTAGCTCGTTCCGGATCATCCGGTGAGATGTCGGAAACGAGCTCTTTCCAGCGACGCTCGAATTCAGCCAATTGCCTGCGAATCTCCTCCACACTCATTCCTGCCAGATGAGTGATGGGAGGCGGATCGGATGGATCCACCGACCCGTAATCATGCAAAGCGATCAGGATGTCGTTGACCTCCTCGACTATCGGTTGCATCCTGCGTACTTCCCGATCCTGCTTGGTCCCGAATATCTTCTGCAAAACGTTAGCCATACTACCTTTATTATGTAGGGATTTGGCCCCATGTCAACCCGTAACACGCCCGTAACACGCCCGTAACCCGCCCGTAACACGCCACCCCACGAAGTTGCTCCACAACTTCGCGGGGACCCCGGGAAAAGCAAGTTGACAATCCCTTCTACCCGCATAGACTGTTCTATGAGACAAAAAGTCCTCTGGTTCCTTCCCATATCGATGCTCTTACTTCTTTTTTGCAAACCTGAGCCGCCTAAAGTTGTGCTGCACAACGCCTGCTCAGGCTACACAAAACTGCGAAAAATCTCCTTCCCGACTGAGCATACGAAAACCCTGCTGGATTCACTGGGATTACCCGACTCACTTGGTGAGCCGGACAGGTCAGCGACCTATCAGATAGACACGCGCATCTGCATCCACCCTAAAGACAAAAGGCGGCTCAAGGCGCTTGATTCCATCTTTCCCCAGGCCGAGATTGTTGAGGGCGAGGAAAGAGGAGTGATTCATATATGGTCCGGCATCAATGCACTTAGCTTCGATTCGGTGCCATTCTCGCGCCGGGTGCTGATTCTTAACGGAACCGGAAAACCAGGTCTGGCCCGCGACGTCGCCTACCGCTTCACTGTGAGGTTCGGCCTTGCCTCGCTTGAACCTCAGACCGCGGACGCCGATACATTCTCCAAGACCGTGCTCTACTGCCCTTCAAAAGACGTACATCTGGCCAAAAGGCTCATTAACTACCTGAGAACGGGTAAGGTTGAGGTGCGAACCAATCTTGTGGATATGATTCTGGTGCTTGGCGCGGATATGCTGAATCCAACCACAAAGGCTAAGCACTCCAGGGGTATCTCGATCGTCGTGAAGAAGCCGCTATTTACGCTTTTCGTCTACAAAAATGGAACCATGATAGAGAAATATCCGGTAGCTTTAGGCAAGAATAAGGGGGACAAGCAGAAGGTAGGCGACAACCGCACGCCTCTGGGCGATTTTACGATCACCTCGATTGAGGACTCGCACGACTGGGAACACGACTTCGGCGACGGCAAAGGCCCGATAAAGGACGCTTACGGCCCCTGGTTTTTGCGGCTTTCTACCCTTGCTTCTGAGACCAAATCTGGGAAACAGTGGAAGGGCATCGCCATCCATGGCACGCACGATGAGGCTTCGATAGGCACCAGGGCTTCTGAAGGCTGCGTAAGGATGCATAACGCCGATGTGGACTCCCTCAAACGCATGGTTAGAGTTGGGACGACGGTGAGGATTGAGGAGTAAACCAAGGAGGAGCCATAATGCCTGTTGAAATTGGAATCTGGCGGCTTGGAGAAAAGCCGGTAAAAATCTCTCTTTCTGAAATTGATTGCGAGGCAAGACTCGAAGATGCCCTTGCAAAGGACCTCTCGATTCTGTCTGAAAAGTTAATGCTTATTGGTTGTCAAATACCCACGACTTACGGCAAGTTTATTGACATGCTTGCAATAGATGTCGACGGTAACTTATCGGTGATTGAACTCAAGAAGAACCGTACCCCTCGCGAAGTCACAGCTCAGTTACTTGATTATGCATCGTGGGCCCAATCCCTATCCCATGAGGAAATTTCTGCTATTTACTCCGAGCAGAACCAGGGTAAGAAATTGGAGCAAGGCTTTGATGAATTTTTTGACTGCAGCCTGCCTGAACAGATAAATCAAAACCACGAATTAATCATTGTTGCATCGGATTTAGATTTAAGCACGGAACGGATAATTGGCTATCTTGCAGAAAACTACGGCGTGCCTATCAATGTGGTCTTTTTCAGGTTCTTCCAAGACGGCAATCGGGATTATTTAACCCGGAGTTGGTTGATTGACCCTGACGAAGCTGTACGTAAAGCAAGCAAATCTAGTGCAAAGAAAGGGGGTGAACCCTGGAACGGTCGTGATTTCTACATAAGTCTCGGCGAAGGTGAACACAGAAATTGGGATGATTGCCGCAAGTATGGCTTTGTATCCGGTGGTCAAGGTAAATGGTACAGTCAAACCCTGAGAAGACTTCTCATTCAAGGGGCTCGTGTCTTCGTTAACATCCCCAAAACTGGTTACGTAGGTGTTGGAATAATAAAAGGACCTGCTACACCTGTAAAAGAATTCAAGGTCACCATAAACGGCCATGAAACACCTATATTGGATGCGTCTCTTAAAGCTCCGAACATGGCGAAAAACGCTAACGATCCGGAGTTGTGTGAGTATCTTGTTCGCATTGAATGGATTAAGACATTTCCAAGAACGCAAGCTTATTGGGAAAAGGGATTCTTTGCCAGCCAACACACGGCTTGTCGTTTAAGAAACAGCTTTACTATCCAGAAGTTGTCACAGCATTTCGAATTAGAAGATTGAATCAAGGCTGTATCCGCATGCACAACGCCGATGTGGACTCCCTGAAAAGGATGGTTCGGGTGGGGACGCCGGTGAGGATAGAGAAGTAACCTTTACCCGTCATTGCGAGCGGCTGAAGGCCGCGAAGCTCCGAAGGGCGAACGCAGGGAGCAATCTCATAGAAAAGGTAAGGGTACGGCATACCCTATGAGATGCCAAGCATCTGTAGGGGCACGGCATGCCGTGCCCCTACCTGTGGTGAATAGCAAGGTACGGAGAATACCCTCATCGTGCCCCGGTCGGGCATCAGGTCCGCCCGGATTATTATAATTCGGGCCGACTTGAAAGTCGGCCCCTACGCCCCCCTCCACCAGGGAGCGGGAACTATAAAGCGCATCCCATTCGGGCATCAGGTCGGCCCGCGCAATTCCTCTTCGTCTTGTCATTACGAGTTTCCGAAGAAAACGAAGCAATCTCATGCCGTCAGCTGTTAGCCGTCAGCCGTGAGCTGTCATTTGTCCATCTTTTGTCCAGCTTTTCCCACCCCACAATTTTGTTTCACAAAATTGCAGGGACCCCGGATTTTGACTAGCTTTTGGGTAGCTTTTGTCCACCTTTTGTCCTATTTTTGTCCTATTTTTGTCCACCTTTTTTACCCCACGAAATCGCTTCGCGCTTTCGCGGGGACCCCTTTTCGGGCTACCCAAAGTTCATTTTGAGCTTGTCAATTTTTCAATCTTACCCTAATTAGTTTAAGATTGTTCAAATAGACCTTGACAAAGTTCAAAAATTCACTATAATTAGCCTATGACTGAAAAGAAACTCATCGGACGCTGCCCGGTGTGCAACGGAAGTCTTTATATTTCGGAACTTAGCTGTCGCGACTGCAAGATAAAGATCCGTGGGGAGTTCG
>DAOVCF010000191.1 GCA_030670165.1 Candidatus Stahliibacteriota bacterium
CGCAAAGGTGTTGCGAAGCGCCAGAGCCAACGATTGGAGCCATGCGCGTGGATTCAATGTGATGGTTAGCGTTTTCATGTCAACCTCCTTCGGTTTCAGGTTTCACTTGGGAATACAACTGTGCACAAGGATTATTCCGTAGAAATCCCTTTTTAGGAGGTTGCCTGTTGCCTCATGTAAGAATCCACACGACCGAAGGGCGACGGATGCGTCGCCCCTACAACTTTATTCCCCTACCCCGTTCTTAAGGGGCAATCTAGGGTGATGTGGATATGGTTCCTGGAACCAAAGAAGTGATCGCGTATCCAATACTGCCGGAAGGCATTCGTCGCAGTTGTTCGCCGGTTATGATGGTTCCGTCCATTGGTCCACTATGTATGAAATAATGGAGATACCGGTTAGGATAACCGTCAACATAAGCTTTAGGTTTAGGTTTCCTGAGTTTTATGTTAAACTTTATGGAAGCTCCGGCTCGGATATATATATCTTTTCGTAAAGCTGATTCCCAGCCGATGCAGTGGATTTTAACGTCATAGTGACCCTCAGGGATATCCTTGATAATGTAATTGCCTAGGGAATCAGCAGCAGTACCTGTAATATTTACACCATTACGCGATAGAATTATATCAGCGTACGGGATAGGTTCTTTTGTTTTTGCAGCTTTTATGTGACCGATTATAATACCTGTTGTATCTGCATGAAGCAAAGCTGGGAGCAGTATAGCACAAGTCACTATCAGGACTAGCGGGAGTGATCTAATACTTAATAAACGCATCTTGACCTCCTTGATGTATTTATATTAGTCTCGGAAGAGGGGTTGTCAAGCTTCTTTCCGGGGTCCCCGCACAAATGATGGAACAATTGCCTACCGCTCTGATCGGGCGTTACTCCTCGCAATGACGGGGAACAAGGAAGAGTGATTCTGCGATCTTTTCTCGCCATGCGAGAAAAGGAGCAATAAATTCGGGGTCCCCAGGGAATTGCATAGCAATTCTCTGGGGTGTTAAATTCGGGGTCCCCGCAAGAGCACGAAGTGATCTTGTGGGGTAAACAAACGCCGGAAGGCGCCACCATTTAACCTTCCGGCGTTTGTTTCTGCAGATGGAGACTAGGTTTCAAAAACCACGGCAACCGTGATTATGACCTTGCCTCCGTCTGAGGGTGCGGGAAAGCGCAGCTTCGTAAGCTCTTTTGCCAGAGCCTTCTCAAGTTCCTTATGATCAAGGGTCGAACTTTTCACCACCACATTCTCAATTGTTCCGTCCGCTTTAACCGTGATGCCGAACACAGCGCGGCCTTCGATCGAGGCGTCCTTGGCAAGGTAGCGCTCATAGATCTCGACCAGCTTGTCTTCGATTCCTTCCAGGGTTTTGGTTACGTCGTCGGCACTCAATCCACCGAGCACGGTTGGTGTTTCGAAGCTTACTGTACCGACGAGGGCTGGTTTTTGGCCCGCAGCGTTCTGGGTGGCGCCGCTGAGTGAAACCGGGGTCTTTTCGCGAGCCATATATGGAGCACTCTTCAGGGCGCGTCCCGTGCCGCCGTAGTAACCGTCGGCTTCCTCTTCGCCGAACACGCCCTCGTAGGACACGCCTTCGGGAATGGGAATGGGCACCTGGACGGTTTCCAGCTTGCCGTTAACGTTGCGAACCTCTTCGGAGACCGCGACGAACGAGGTATACTTACTCATTATCCGGTACTTTAAGGCAAGCTCGGTTATCTCATTAACCAGGTCCTCGGTTTCGCCTTTCGTGTAGCTTTCGTCAGAGAGCTTTGCTATCTTGGTTCTCGCCCACAGGGTGGCGATGACGTCGTGGGATTCTTTAGTAGCAGGGAAGACTACGGGGATTTCTTGTGTTACGGGCTTGCCGCGCACGTTGCCCTTAATCTTGATGGTCGCCTGTCCGGGCTTGGTGTAGCGGCCGCGGATGATTACCGGCTGGGCCGCGAACAGGTCGGGGATTGTCGAGGGGAAAACCTCGGAGACCTCCAGCCCGCCCCAGTCTATCTCGATATCCATGAGGAACGGTTTGGCGATGCGGTCGTAGAACAGCTGAACAGCCGCCTGCGGGTCCTCGTCCTGCCGGCAGTAGGTGGCGTAGCCGCGACCTGCGCGCGCCATGCCTTCCAACAGATAGCGGTTTACCGAGGAGCCTACCCCGAAACTGAACACGCGTGCGTTGCCTCGTTTTTGCTCTATTGCAACTATTATCTCGGCCTCGTTGCCAACGTAGCCGTCGGACATGAATAAAACGAACCTGCGGCGTTTGCGTGCGGGATCGCGGTCAACCGATAAAGCCTCGTTCACCCCGGTAAGCATCTCCGTACCGCCCGAACCGTCAAGACTCTCTACGTAGGCGATAGCCTTCTTTACGTTCTCCGGGGTATTGGGAACCGGACTCGGAGCAAAGCGCTCGGCGGAGTAAGAGAAAGCGATTACCTGGAAGTAATCGTCAGGGTGCAGGTTCTCGACGCAGAGCTTCATGGCTTCCTTGACCTTTTCGATGGGGAAACCGGACATGGAGCCGGAACGGTCAACCACGAAGACGAGCTCGCGGGGGGTGATCTCGGCGATCTTAAAGGAGGCCTTGGGCTGGATCATCAGCATGAAGTAGCCGTCGCCCGCTTTGGTGGCGTGAGTAAGAAGTGCATACTCCGGTTTTGAGCCGGCCACGTCGTAGCGGAAGATGAAATCCTTGTTCGGGATCCGGTCGCCTTTCTTTATCTGGACCACAACCTGAGACTTACCTTTAACCTGTTGATCAATGTCGTGCGATGGGCAGGAAAAGTTCTGGATTGGAACCCCGGCGTCTACCGTCAATTTGAGACTTATGTCGTGACCGGAACGATACTCAGGCTTGAGAACCGGCGGGGTAATCCTTGATGCATCAGGCACCCGATCGGTGTCCTCGGACCAGCCGCCGATCTGCTTGGAGCCGGTGGATGTGTTACTGGTGCCCGGAATGTAGCGCGGTCCCACCACCATCGGAAATGTGTACTCGTAGCTCCCATGGTCATATTTCAGATCCTGCACGTATGAAATCTCGATGTAGATGTCGTCGCCGGGCATGATGTTGCCCACGGTCTGGGTGAAGATGTTCGGACGCTCCTGCTCCAGAAGGCTTGCCGTCTTGCCTTCCTGGATCGCTTGCTCGTATATCGCTCGTGCCTCTTCACGCTTCTTGATAACGCCTTTGATTACCTTCT
>DAOVCF010000161.1 GCA_030670165.1 Candidatus Stahliibacteriota bacterium
TGATGCAGGGGATGGTCAAAGGGGCAGGGGTTGATTCTCGCATGATGGGGGCGGGTAAGGTACGGGTACGTCCCAAGAGCAAGAAGAAGCGGAAGAAGAAGAGACGCCGCTAATCCTTCATTGTCATTGCGAGGGGCGGAGTCACGAAGCAATCCCATGCTAGAGACTGCAAAGCATCAAATTAAAGGTAGACCCATAGGGGTTAAGGAGTCAGCAATCAGGTGACTCACATAGCCAGCAGCGGCGGTCTTGAGTAAAGGATTCTTAGATTTCACCAGGACTCCAGCAGTCAATCCCAACGCTAAAAGACTGTGAAATAATTCTCGATGATGCGGATTCTTGGCGGGTTCAAGTCAATCGGGCAGCATGGAACAGACCCCGCCCAATATAGCACCGATAGTTATTCGCTTCAATAATTCAAGCCACTGAAAATCATTCTGATTGTCTTTGGGTTGATTGCATATAAAAGTGATAGCACCTATGGTTCCTCCGACCACAGCACCAATGATAACATGACTTTTAATTTTCATACTCAGATGACAGTATAGAAACATTGGTTGTCAAGGTACGTAGGCATTTCCAAGGATAAGGCCAGCCTACTGGCTGGCCCTTTAATGTATTCTGCGATCTTTTTGGCTTTGCCAAAAAGGAGCATTTAACTATTTGCTTCCGCCTCCGAACAGGAGCCCTGCCTGGGCGTAAATACCTGAAGGATTGATCTCAGGAGCTTTGCGCAGGTCGGCGCCGTCTTCAATGGTCCATTCGCCTGAAAACGGACTCCACATGTAGCCGCCCTTGATCTGGATGGCGATGAACTCGATAGGGATAAGTATTGCTAGAGCGGGTGCTACCGTGAACGTGCCGTAGCTGACTTCAGAGGTGCGTCCGGGAGTATCCAGAAGCTCGCCGAAGTCTATATCTCCCAGTCTGGGACGAAGTTTCAGGGTCACAGCGGTGCCGCCGATGCCAACCATAGGCATGATGCCGAAGCCCTTCCAGATGTTGATGAAGTAACCGGGCTCGAAGAAACCGCCGCCGTAGGTCATTCTGACAGAGACGCTGTCGCTGTCGAACCTGCGACCCCCGCCGAATCCCCAGCCGCCGACCATGAGGTTGCCGCCGCCCCAGCCGCCGCCGCCGTAGGTGATGATATTCTCGTCCACCGCGGGAAGGCCGTGGGCAGTAAACTCGGAACTGAGTTTGGAAAGATCGGGCATCATGTAGGACAGCACAAATCCGCCGTAGCCTCGCCCCTTTGCGGCAAAGGCCGCCACGGCAAGGATAAGTACCAAGAAAATCGCTTTTTTCATGTCATTTCCTCCTAACACTAATCTGTTAGTAGTCGCCGAGCATTAACCCTGCACTGGCAAAGACGCCTGAGGGATCGATCTCAGGGGCATCTCGCAGGTCAGAGCCGTCTTCAATCCTCCATTTGCCTGAAAGTGGACTCCACATATATCCGCCCTTGATCTGGATGGAGATGAACTCGATGGGTATGTTTATAGTAAGCGCAGGAGCAGCAGTAAAAGTACGATACGTGGCCTTGGAGGTGCGGGCGGGATCCAGAAGAAGGCTGTCGAAATCCACGTCACCCAGGATCTCTCGCATCTCGAGGCGTAACCGGGTCATACCCAGACCTAAAGAAGGCATGATGCCGAATCCTTTGTAGATTTTGATAAAGTAACCTGGGTCAAAGAATACTCCGCTGTAGTTCAGTTTGACTGAGCCCGAGTCGCCGTCAAACTTCTGGCTTCCACTGAAACCCCAGGCACCTATCATTAGATTCTTTTTGCCACCCCAGGCACCGCCGCCGTAAGTGATGATATCGTCATCAATCGCGGGAAGACCATGAGTAGTAAACTCGGAACTGAGTTTGGAAAGGTCAGGCATCATGTAGCAGAGGATGAACCCTCCATCGACTCTACCTTCTGCTCTAAACACAGTTTTCTCAGCAAACACAGCCACGGCAAGGATCGCTACCAATAAGACTGCTTTTTTCATTCAACTCCTCCTGGTAAGGGTTTTGTTTGCTCTTCGATTTTATATCTTAGGTAGACGGTAGGGAGGGGAAAAGGTTGCATCCATCTTGTAGAAGTAACTGAGGAGAAAATGCAAGAAGATGAGATTGCAAAACCGAAATTTGTTCTTCACTGAGAACTTATCTTATCTAAACGTTCTGCTATAACCATTTCCGTGAATGCTAAAACAGTCAACTTGACGAGGCGGCTAACTTCCCT
The DNA here is from genome assembly GCA_030670165.1 of Candidatus Stahliibacteriota bacterium. GTDB lineage: Bacteria > Hydrothermota > Tepidihabitantia > B3-TA06 > B3-TA06 > B3-TA06. The sequence goes on from DAOVCF010000161.1 coordinate 2,238, forward strand.
ATAATTCAGAAATATGAGTGGGCGGATAGCTCAGTTGGCTAGAGCGCCTGCCTTACAAGCAGGAGGTCGTAGGTTCAAATCCTGCTCTGCCCATGTACCGGTTGCAGTTTACCGGTCCGGATCGTATAATTGCAGGTCGAACCTTCAAAAGGTCTGTAAATTCATAGACAAAGAAGCCCCGACGGGCAACTATCAAGAGAGATTCTGTCAAACATTACAAAGGAGGCTTAACGATGAAGATCAAACCGCTTCAAGATCGAGTCCTCGTCGAAAGAGTAGAGGAAGAAGAAACGGTCGGCGGGATCATTATCCCTGACACCGCCAAGGAGAAACCGCAGAAGGGCAAGGTGATAGAGGTAGGTCAGGGACGCAAAGATGAGAAAGGCAAGCTAATTCCCCTCGAACTCAAACCGGGCGACGTCATATTGTTCAATAAGTACGCCGGAACCGAGATCAAGGTAGAGGGCAAGGAGTACCTTCTCATGCGCGAAGACGACGTAATGGCGCTTGTGGAGTAAGGAGGAACGATGCCAGCAAAAGATATAAGATTTGACGAGGATGCAAGGCGTTCCATACTAAAGGGTGCCGGGATGCTTTCCGACGCAGTCAAGGTAACCCTTGGGCCGCGTGGCCGCAACGTGGTTTTGGAGAAGAAGTTCGGTGCCCCTACCATCACCAAGGACGGCGTTAGCGTGGCCAAGGAGATCGAGCTTGAGGACCGCTTCGAGAACCTGGGTGCGCAGATGGTCAAGGAGGTTGCATCCAAGACATCTGACGTGGCCGGCGACGGCACCACCACAGCTACCCTTTTGGCCGAGCACATCTACCGCGAAGGTCTGAAGAACGTTACCGCCGGAGCCAACGCCATGGCCTTAAAGCGCGGTATCGACATGGCGGTCGAGGGGATCGTGGCCGAGCTTTACAAGATGAGTAAGAAACCCGAGGGCCGCACCGAGATCGCTCACGTGGCGGCAATCTCTGCAAACAACGACCGCAAGATCGGAGAAATGATCGCCGACGCCATGGAGAAGGTTGGCAAGGACGGTGTCATCACCGTTGAGGAAGCCAAGTCCATGGAGACAAACCTCGAGCTTGTCGAGGGTATGCAGTTCGACCGCGGCTACCTCTCCCCCTACTTCATTACCAACCAGGAGCACATGCAGGTCGTGCTTGAGGATGCCTACGTGTTCCTCTACGAGAAGAAGATATCTAGCGCTCGCGAGCTTCTGCCGCTTCTTGAAAAGACCGCCCAGTCAGGTAAGCCTCTGTTGATCATCGCCGAGGACGTTGAGGGCGAGGCTTTGGCCACCCTCGTTGTCAACAAGCTTCGCGGCACTTTGAACGTGTGCGCGGTCAAGGCTCCTGGCTACGGTGAGCGGCGCCGCGCGATGCTAGAGGATATCGCGGGCCTCACCGGCGGACGCCTCATATCCGAGGACGTGGGTATCAAGCTCGAGAACGTCCAGGTCTCTGATTTGGGTAAGGCCAAGCGTATTACCATTGACAAGGAAGATACCACCATCGTCAAGGGCGCTGGCAAGCGCGAGGATATCCAGGCGCGCATCGAGCAGATCAAGCGCCAGATAGAGGATACCACCTCCGACTACGACCGTGAGAAGCTCGAGGAGCGGTTGGCTAAGCTCGCGGGCGGGGTTGCGGTTATCAACGTGGGTGCCGCTACCGAGGTCGAGATGAAGGAACGCAAGGCCCGCATGGAGGACGCCCTTCACACTGCTCGTGCAGCAGTCGAGGAAGGCGTTGTGCCCGGCGGCGGGGTTGCCCTGATGCGTGCATCTAATGTGCTTGAGGGCGTGCGATCCAAGGCCAGAAGTGATGAGAAGACCGGTGTGGACATCATCCGCAAGGTGCTTGAGATGCCGCTTCGTCAGCTGGTTGCCAACGCCGGTCTGGACGGCTCGATCGTGGTGGAGAAGGTCAAGGCATCCGAGAACCCCAACTTCGGCTTCAACGTGGAGAAGCTGGAATACGAGGACTTGGTAAAGTCCGGAGTGATTGATCCGACTAAGGTCGTTCGTTCCGCCCTTCAGAACGCGGCCTCCATCGCCGGGTTGCTCGTAACCACCGAGGCCGCGGTGGTTGAGAAGCCTGAGGAGAAGCCCGAGATGCCTGCTATGCCCCCGGGCGGCGGATACGGCGGATACTAA
>DAOVCF010000002.1 GCA_030670165.1 Candidatus Stahliibacteriota bacterium
CCTACTTTATTACCCTGAGTAGCGAAGGTATCACGAAGTCTGCCAAGACGATAGTCATCAGATAGCCATAACCACGATTGTAAGAGGGGTCGGCTATCCCGACCCCTCTTCTATTTGACCGAAGCGTGATTACTCATATACTCAATAAAAAGAAACTACCTTCAAGGAGGCCTTGTGGAATACCTGGATTTAGGATATGAACCCACAGATAACGATCTGTTGACAGTTTATCGGGTGCAGCCAGCAGAAGGCAAGAAGTTTGAGGAGGTTGCGGAAGCACTGGCAGGGGAGTCTTCTATCGGAACCTGGACCGACGTTTCAACCATGATTCCCGAACTGGGTGAGAAACTGAGACCGCACATCTACATGATTGATGCTCCTTACGTATGGATCGCGTACCACTCGGAATTGTTCGAGCCGGGTTCGCTGCCCCAGCTTCTGTCCTCGATCGCCGGAAACATCTACGGGATGAAGGCGGTGGAGCGGTTGAGGTTGGAAGACTTCAGGCTGCCGAAAGGTATGGTTGAGGGTCTTCAGGGACCTGCCCTTGGCAGGGATGGGGTTCGCGATATGCTGGGTGTCAAGGATAGACCGTTGATCGGAACGATAGTGAAGCCGAAGGTTGGGCTTTCGTCAGAGCAGTTCGCAGACGTTCTCTACGAGGCCATGGCTGGCGGCTGCGACATCGTGAAGGACGACGAGAATTTGACCGATCAGGGATTCAACAGATTTGAGAAAAGGCTGGAGCTGTCCTTGAGAGCGGCGGAAAAAGCGGAACGCGAGACGGGCGAGCGCAAGGGCTATCTGCCCAACGTAACCGCCCCTGCTGACGAGATGCTACGGAGAATGGAACTTGCAAAGAAGACGGGCTCGCGTTACGTTATGGCCGACGTGGTTACTACAGGATTTTCCGGAGTGCAGATGCTCCGCAATCATACCGACGGCCTGGCGATCCACGCCCACCGGGCGATGTACGCCGCGTTCACAAGGGTGCCTGAGCACGGGATGAGCACCCTGGCGTTCTCAAAGCTGTGCCGCCTTGCCGGGGTTGATCAGCTACACGTGGGAACGATTGTCGGAAAGATGGAGGGCTCGAAGGAAGAAATCCTCAGGATTCACGAGGAGATGAACGGGGCGGTGGTGGGACCAAAGGATAGGTGGCTGGGCCAGGACTGGGGCGGCATCAAGTCGGTGCTATCGGTTGCCTCCGGCGGCCTGCATCCGTTCCTTATCCCGGCGATCATGGAGAACTTCGGACACCAGGTGGCCATCATGCAGGGCGGGGGCATACACGGCCATCCTTCAGGCACGAGGGCCGGTGCGAGGACGACGCGCAAGGTAGTGGACGCGGTGCTCAAAGGAGAATCGATGGAATCTCTCGCAGAGCGCGATCCTGATGTCGGTGCCGCCTACGAGATCTGGGGACATAAGAAGTGGTGAAGGCCTTTCTTGTGGGGGTGGCTGGCGATTCCGGCTCGGGCAAATCAACCTTTGCTGCCGGGGTTAGGCGATTGTTTGGAAAGAGTGAGGTGACGACCATCTCTCTGGATGATTATCATCTGTTAGATAGAGAGGAGCGCAAGCGCGCCGGTATAGTTGCCCTGGATCCACGGGCTAATGACCTTCGAAAACTGGCCGAACATGCTGAGATGCTCAAGGATGGAAGAACGGTCATGAAGCCTCGCTACAATCATTCCACCGGAAAACTCGACCCGCCCGTGAAATTCAGGCCTAAGAGAGTGGTGATCCTGGAGGGACTTCTGCCTTTTCATACCAGGAGGCTGCGCGAGCTCTTGGATTTCACCATCTACATCGACCCCGACGTAGAGGTGAAGAGGCTTTGGAAGATAAAACGAGACGTCCAGGAGCGCGGCCACTCAAAAGAGGCGGTGCTCAAATCCATCGCCGAGCGCGAGCCGCACTACAGGCGATTCATCACCCCCCAGAGAAGGCATGCGGAGATCGTGGTACAGATAAAAAAAGAGCTTGCCGAGGAGCGCTACCAGCGCGGCACCCCCTACTGGATCAGGTTGATTCAAAGGATAACCGGGGAGAAGCTCACCGACATCCACCTGCCCCTCAATCTCTCCCGCATGTGCCGAAGCGAGGGCGAGGAGCTTTACTTTGAGTATCGCAAAGGTCTCCGGGGCAAACAGCCGGTTTCCAAGATAGAGATCAACGGCATGATCCCCCGCGAGATGATCACCGAGGTGGAGGAACGGATCGCTAATCTGGCTGGCAGGCCGGGTGCAAAGGTACTGCCACGCTCTGAAAGGATGGTTACAGAGATCGGCATCGCCAAGCTGGTAATCGCCTGGCGGGTTGTAGAGAGGATATTACCCCAAGATCATAAGCCCAACCTCTAGACTGACCAATCCATTCCCCCTGCGATCTTTTGGCCATTAGGCCAAAAGGAGCATTTATCTGTTGACAATCGTAAGTTTGAGACTAACCTAAAGCATGTCTCTGATTCCAGTCTTTCTGGGGTTGGTTCTCTTTTCGCAATCGGAGGAGCCCGCCTTTACCGAGAGGGTAGATCCTTACTCCGATCAGCTAAGCAGGCTTGTTTCCATTGACCCGGAGGAAAGGCTACGTGCGGCGTGGTTTATTCCGGGGTTCTCGGTTAAAAGAGAGAGTCTAGCAGTGGCCGGTAGCAGGCCGGGCGAGGTGCGCGTTCTGCTCGACGGCGTTCCCCTATGGGACCCGCAGACCGGTGAGCATACCGTCCGGCTTCCCCCCAGTCTTCTTGAAGAAGCCGGCTTGAGGAACGAGGAAGCAAGCCTTACGCCTCTTGTGGCGCTTTCCTCAAGAACGGCCCTGGAGGGATGGGACGCGGAACTGCGTGGGAGCAGTTCCTTCTTTCTTTCCGGAGAGGAACCCGAAGGCCGTGCGGACGTTTTCCTGAACGTTCCACTGGGCAGTAAGCTAAGGCTTTCGTTTGACGGCGCCGCCGGGCTGTGGAGCGAGCGTCCTGAAACCAACCTTGAATTGCCGCGTCGCGGCCTCGCCGCTTACACCGGGGTCGCCTCTGCGACCCTTACACCCTCCGATGGCATGCTTGTTAGAGCCAGACTCCTTCTTTCCCAGGAGCAACGCGATCGCTTCTCGTCTTCATGGGCGTTCAACCCCGCCTCAGCACCCTCGACTCTAACCGCAGTCCAGCTGGTTATCTTCAATTATCGTTATCAAACCGATATACTGAACCTGGAGATGTCTCTTTCGGGCTACTCGAGCTTCCTGTGGAAGGGCAGCCGCAAGGAGGGTGAGCTGGCACTCTTTCGGCCCTTCGATGAACAGTACTCGGCAGAATCGGCGGCAGCACTGGACATCCGCAACCCGTTCGGGGTCAAGGGGATTTTTTACTCGCAAGGTTTCTACCCCAGGCTTATCGCGCGGAACTCAACGGCGAATCGCGCCCGGGCGGCAGTCGGAATATTCGCGGGAGAGATGAACGAAATCCGTGCCCGCTTCAGCTACACCACCCTCAACCTGATTTCGGATATCACTAAATGGGACGGCCCCAAGGAACGCACGGCAAACTTCCAGGAAACCCCTCGTCTGGCAGGGCTTTACCTGGGTGACCGCATCCACCTCAATCGCTTCTGGGTAGAACCGGGACTGGGGTTTACGTATCTGGAGATAGAAAAACCGGATACCAGCGAGGTAGGGTTTGAGATCTCCGAATATAAAATCTCCCTTGCCCCGCGAATCGAAACTCGTGCTTACCTGGGGGGAGTTCAGATACGAGCAGGGATGGATATGCCTGCCGTACCTCCTGCCTTTTCGCTCTTCTTCGATACCAGGGATGAGATGCCCCTTACAGATTCTCTCATCATGATTTCTGAGCAGGACCCTGCACCTGAACGCGCCTGGCGCTCGTGGATTGAGGTCCAAAAGGAATGGGGAGAGCGCTGGAGCACAGGCATCTCGTTTCACTCAAGTCTGGGTTACAGGGTTCTTTCCGGAGGTCTTAATCCGACCGAGGAGCCTGCCGACACCGTTCAAACGGCCGGGATCTTCCTGGAGGGCAAAAGTTTCAGCCTGGGACTGGGACCCTTGTTAGAGTACCGCTCGGAATGGCTGGGCATAAGAGCCGCCTACCGGTTCGCATCAGCCAAGTCAACAACCCTGGGCCCTATCGGAGACTGCGAGCGCCTTTTGACCGGGGATTCTCTCTCGAATCAGATGCAAAGGCTGCCTCTCGATTCCCGCCACAAGTTTACGTTGCAAGCCAACCTTGCGACATCTGAAGGGACGCACTTCCTTCTAAGGGATTGGTTCTTGGAACCTGGCTTTGCTCTGGCCTCAGGCTTCCCTGGTGAGGATGGTGAGGAGGGAGATATTCCCTGGTGGGCATGGTGCGAGGTTAGAGCAGGCAGGGTAATCTCTATCGGCGGGCTCAAGGCGGAGGTCAGGGTCGAGCTTTTGAATCCATTTAACTGGAAAGAGCCGGTGTTCGGTGAGTTACCAGCCCCTGTTCTTCCCACCGAAGAAGAGTTCCCGGACAGGGTTGTGCTGGGCGATGAGGATTATCATCCTTCACGCGATGCTAACCACGACGGCTATATAACCGCAGCCGAAGAGGTCCATGCTTACAGACGCGCCCGGGAGTTCTACGACGCATACACCCCAAGCCCATTGCCTGCCCGCAGCCTTGATATAAGGATTTCCCTAAAGTTCTAAAAACATCTTCCCTATAGGTAAAAGTGAGGGTTTAAATTATCCCAAAAGGGCGGAGGTGAACTCGGCGGCGGAGAAAACTGTTATATCCTCGGGCTGCTCGCCCATCCCTATGAAGTAGATGGGAAGCGAGAAGCGTTCGACTATCGGGATAACCACCCCGGCCTTACAGGTGCCGTCGAGCTTTGCGATCACGAGACCGGTGACGCCAAGGGCGTCGTAGAACCCCTGGGCCTGTCTTAATCCGTTCTGGCCGGTGGAGGCATCCATGACCAGAAGGACTTCATGAGGGGCTTCGGGTATCACCTTAGCAGCTACCCTTCTGATTTTCTCCGCCTCGGCCATCAGGTCGCGGCGGGTGTGAAGACGTCCCGCGGTATCGATGAGGACAACACCGTAATCCTTGGAGAGGGCCTTCTTTAGGGCGTCGTAGACCACCGCACCCGCGTCCTGTCCTTGAACCGAGGAGACGATATCGGTACCGGTTCGGGCGGCCCAACGCTCAAGCTGTAGACCTGCGGCGTCACGGTAGGTGTCTGCGGCGGCGATGAGAACCTTGCGGTTCTTCCACAGGGCGGCGAGCTTTGCGATAGTGGTAGTCTTGCCAGAGCCGTTGGTTCCTATGATCATTACAACCATAGGATGAGCGCGGAACTCGAACGGCTTTTCCGCCTTTTCTAATATACCACGGATAAGTTCAGCCAATCTTTCCCGCTCGCCCTTGGAATCGGCAAGCAGGGATTCGGCTCGCTCGACCCCGATGTCGGCCTCTAGGAGTATCTCTTCGAGTTCGTCACGATCACCGCTGCTGAAGGCCCGTGTGAACCTCCGGCGCAGGCTTAAGAAGCCTTGCCTAAGCTTCTTCCACTGCAACATGGTGGCGCTTTACGTCCTTTAAGCGCACTGAGATGACCTTTGACACGCCGGGGTCCTCCATCGTTATCCCGTAGATTGTATCCGCCTTCTCCATGGTACGTTTGTTGTGGGTTATGACGAAGACCTGGATGCGCTCCTTGATGTGCGAGAGATAGGACGCGAACTTGAGGACGTTAGAGTCGTCAAGCGGGGCGTCGAGCTCGTCGATAAAGAGGAAGGGCGCAGGCCGCACGCCGTAGAACGCGAAGAGCAGGGAGATACCCAGCATGGTACGTTCGCCGTCCGAGAGCTGGGAAAGCCTCTTGAGCTGCTTGCCCTCAGGTCGTGCCGTGATGTTTATCGGTGAGTTGAACGGGTCCTCCGGGCACTCGAGCCTGAGGTCCGCCTCTCCGCCCGGGAAGAAGAAGTTGAACGTGCGGCGGAACTCCTCGCGTACAGCCGTGAAGGTCTTATCGAACCGACTGCGGGCCTCCTCGTCTATCTCGCGGATGATGGTTGTCAGGCTTTCAGCCGCCTTCGTGATATCGGTATGCTGTGCCTTTAAGCGATCCAGCTCAGCCTTCTCCTCCTCGTATTGGACCGCGGCGTACTCGTTGACCGGCCCCAAATCCTCAAGGCGGTGCTTGACTGCGGCAAGCTCAACATCCATCTCCTCAGGTGTCATTACTTTCGTGTCCGTGTCTTGATCCTGGGTCGGGGCGTTTGAAACCAGGGGTTCCAGTTCATCCTTCTGGTTTTTCAAAAGGAGCTGCTCGGTCCGAAGCTCGATAAGTCCCTTCCTTAAACCCTCAAGCTCGGCCTCGCGTTCGGCAAGTTCTGTCTCCTTCTCGCGCTTGGCCTGGAGCACCCCGGATGCGTCGATTCCTGACAGGCGTTCGGTTTCTTTCTTTCGCTGTTCGTTAAGAGCGGTTTGTTCCTCATCGAGTCCCTCGATAGCCTTGCCAAGCTCCAATATCTCATGCCGGGTGCTTTCAGCTTCCTTCTTTCGTGAGGTAAGAAGTCGATCTAAACGGGCCTGCTCGGCCTCCAGACGCTCGTTGCGCTCGCCGGCCAGATGTTCCGCCTCCTCATCCTTCCCCAGAGCAAGAAGCTGATCGTTGAGGCCTGCAAGCTTATCGCGCAGCGCTTCCTCTTTCCCGGCGACTGTCTTCTCCAGCTCACTCAGGGCTTCTTCTTTCTCGGAACGCTGTGACTCAAGGGTGCTTATTTTCTCCTCAAGCTCCGCGAGCGTTTGTCGAGCGGACTCTGACTCCTGCTCTCTTGATCGTGCCTCGGCTCTCAACCGCTCACGCTCCCTCTCCACCTCCGCGGCCTGTTCTTGCAGCCTGTCAACTTCTGCCTCCAAAGTCTGCCTGCGGGAACGTTCCTCAAGGTATGAGCTCCTCGCTTCATCGAGCTTGATGGCAAGGTCATCGCGTTCTTTGCGTAATCGGGTCAGATTTTCTTCCAGGGAAACAATCGAGGTCTTCTCTTGCTTTTCCTGATCTTCCAACTCCTTGAGTCTGCGCCGATCGGCAAGCACCCCGCGAGGTCTACCCAGAAGGACAACCCCGTCTGAACGAAGCGCTGTCCCGTCCGAGCTAACGAAAGAAAGCCGGGGATATTGTCCTGCAAGAGAATCGAGATCGGCAGGGTCGGCAAGCACCCAGCTCTCAAGACGCGCGGCAAGAAGCGCAGGTGCACCTTGCTTGATAGAAACTTTGTCTGCGAGCCAGAGTTTGAAACGAGCGTCCGAGGGGCGCTTGAGGGAGGAAGAAGCAGGCCCGCGATCAAGCACCAGACCCGCCTGCCCATCCAGGGAAAGCTCCGAAAGATCGGGCATCCCGGTTGCAGAGGCGAATCCGAGCACATCGTAAAGCACCGCCTCAAGGGCCGCCTCCAGTTCCGCTGGATAGCCCAGTAACTCCTCCATTAAACCGCTGAAGCGGGGACCCAGCCTCTTACGCAACGCCTGTCGCGGTTGGTTCTCGATTCTTTCCCGAAGCGAGGCTACCTGCCCGGTCAGCTTTGAGCGACCCTCTATCCGCTCCTGGCGTTTAAGTTCAAAGGTTTGGATGTCTGCGTTCAATCGGGCGATTCGGCCTTCGGCTTCCCTGATCTCCCGCTCGAGTTCTGTCAGTGAAGATGTCTTCTTCTTGTGACTATTCTTTGCTTCGACCAGCTCGCTGCGGAGGGCTTCGGCGCGCCCGGAGAGATTAGAAAGCTCGGCACGGGCAGCGGAGGCCAGGGAGCCGGCGTTCTCAGCACGTGAACGCTCACGGGTCCGTTCCTCTATGTATCTCCCAAACCCCTCGGAAAGCTTCTTCAACTCTCCGCGTGCTTTACGTAACCGGGAGCGGTAAGCGGCCAGGCGTTCTTCCTCCGTGCGCAACTTGCCTCTTGCCTCTTCTAGACGACCCTCCGCCCCCTGTCTGCGTCCTGCTGCCTCCTTCTGGGCGCGTTTGGTCCGCTCGATCTCCTTCTCAATCTCCTCGATGCGGCGCTCGGCTTCCTGGTTTTCCTCCTCGATTCGAGAAAGGTTTTCCGCAAGGGTCTCTTTTCGTGTACGTGAGGAGGAAAGCCTTGAGGCTACTTCGGAGAGCTTCGCGTTCACCTCATCAAGTGCTTCCCTGGTCCCTCTCTCAACCGCCAGTAGCCTTGAAAGCTTCGAATCCTTCCCCTTCAGTTCCTTTCTGACCCCATCCATCGCCAGCAGCAGCTTGCGTTCTTTCTCCTCCTCGAGAGAGATGATTTTGGCTTTCTCTTCCATCTCCTCAATGACCGCCTCAAAACGTGCATGCATTTTACTGGTTTCTAAGGCTACAAGTTTTTCACGCAGCTGTTTGTAAAGCCCAGCGCGCCTGCGCTGGCGGGCCAGGCTTCGAACAAAGCGCTTGCGTTCGGTTATTATGTCTTCCAACCGAACCAGATCACGACGGACCAGGTCGAGCTTGCGCCCGGACTCCTTGCGTTTCTCGCGGAATCCCAGCACCCCGGCCGCGGACTCCAAAAGGTTGTGCAGCTCGCCGCCAACGATGGCGGCAAGTTGTGTCGCGTCAAAGACCGAGTAGAGGCGGCCTCCGGCGGCACCACCGCGAAGGATCGCCTCGATATCCTTAAGCCGGCACTCCTCGCGGTTGATCTCAAAGCTCGACTCGCCGGTCCGGTAGTAGCGCCTGCGCAACTCCACCTCGGCTGGAAGATCGGGGAAGTCGCCTTCGTTTTCAATAATAAGGCTCACGTCGGCATAGCCCAATTCGGACAACCGGCCGCTTCCGGCAAAGATAAGATCCGCGCTTTTGCCGCAACGAAGGCGAGATAAGATCTGCTCACCCAAGACCCATCGGATCCCGTCCAGTACGTTTGATTTGCCGCAGCCGTTAGGGCCGACAAGTGAGGTCATGCCAGGCGAGAGTTCCAGAGCCGTCTTGTACGGAAAGGATTTGAAACCGTAGAGTCTGAGTTCTTTGAGCCGCATGATTACCCTCTAAAAGCCCTGAATAGCTGCCCTGACTCACTGAAAACACAGTGAGGGAAAGTGCTCAGCGCTTGCGTCGGCCAAGGCTTTTCTTTACCTCGCTGCGAAGGCGGGACATCTTCTCGTGTGACTCGGGGTTGGCGAGGACGTGCTCCCAGTAGACTCTGATCATGGAGTATGCGAGGATAAGCACCACCCCCACAAGAAGCGCAGCCAGCACCACGAGTTTTTTGGGCGGGAAGTAGGGAAGCTGGGGAGGCTCAACCAGCTCGAGAATGGAAATAAGTGGAGTGTCCTTGGCTTCCATGAGCTTGGCCTGTTCGTATTGCTGCATGAGCAGCATGTATATCTCCTGCTGTACCATGAAGTCCCGGTAAAGTTCCAGGTAACGGGATGCAACCGGAGGCAGCGATGCAAGCTTTGCCTGGATAAGCGCAAATTCGCGACGGGCAGTCTCATACTGCGGGTTGTTGGCGGTTGAAAAGGAACGCATGTATTCGAGCTCCAACTCCTTCTGCATCGCCTGTGCCTTGAGTTCTGCGAAGGCTTGTATCTGCCCGCCGATCTCAGGATTCAGCATTGGCAGCTTGTGCTTGCGCTGGAACTCGGTGAGAGAATCCTGGGCGGCTTCCATGTCCACCTCAGCCTGCGCGAGTCGCCCTTCGATGAACTCCCGTAGATGCCTGCCTCTGGTGGTGCTCGAATGGGTAAGATAGTGATCCAGGGCCTGTGCGTAAGTATTGGCGATATCTGCCACTAGGACGTTGTCCGGTCCTACCACCTCGATTACAAAAACCTGTTCCGGTGTCGTCAGCTTGTATACGGTCATCCCCGCAAGTTCCTCGCGCGCTTTGGTCCGATCGGCCACATCAAGCCTTTCTAAAAGCGAGCAGGAATCCATAACGTAATCGGTAATTGTCTGAGAACGCAGTATCTCCCCGTAGAAGAGCATCTCTCCCCCCTCCGCACCCGGGATAGTTAGACCGGTGATCCCCAACTGCGACTGGAGTGTGGAAATCGCCCCCACAAGGCCGCTTCCCTGTGTAACGGGAAGAAGCTTAACCTCTGCCCTGTACCTCTTTGGGAGAAGGAAGGCAAGGGCGATACCCAATCCGCCGAAGCAAACAAGCGCAATAAGCATCTTCCACCAGCGCCGAACGATGAAAACAAAAAGGTCGACAACGTTGAAACTCATCTCACTCACCAAAGGTTAAGATAACGGCAATCAAACTCAAAACAGATGCGGTTAGTCCAACCCAGTCCCGCACGTCGTAAAGGGGTTTTCTGGGAACAAAGATCGTTGCCCCAGGTTCAAGCTGCATATCCGGGTGTGCGCGCCGGGTGCGTCCGTCCGGATAGATAACACGAATTGCTCCTAGATTAGCCGTCGAAGAAAACCCCCCTGCATGACCCAGATACTGGTTTAGGGTGAAGGCCTCGTTGTAGATGACAGGACCGGGTTTTTTTAACTCCCCTGTTACGTATACAAACTGCTCAGAGCGGGGAACGGTAACTACATCACCATGCTCGAGGAGAGGATTTTCTCCTTGCCCGCTGGCGAGATACTCCTGCATGTCGAAAAAGATCCGCTCGTCCCCACGTTGGATGTAGCAGTGAGCCAGATCGCTTTGTGGAATAAGCACTGCACGGCTCGCAAGGAAGCCGCATACCCGCTCTTTCTTCTCGAACTCCAGCCAGTGTTCGGCGTTGAACGCTCGACTCAGTGTATCGGCAATCAAAGACGCCTGGATGCTTGGTTCGTCAACGGCCTCCTTGGCCAAGACCGCACCGCGCAGAAGAACGAAGCGTTCCATCTTGGGGACATAGATGATGTCGCCATCCGAGAGAGGAGGGTTAGCGTCCAACTCACCATCCTCACGATAACGACGAAGATTGATCCTTAAGCTGTCACCGGAGCGCCTGACCAGCGCGATGTTTGAGACCGATCCCATCGAGATGATGCCGCCAGCCAGATCAATACCGTCCTCTACCCGCATAAAGGGAGTAACAAGATAACTGCCCGGCCACTGAACATCACCAAGGACGTTTATCTTGCAAAGCCTTGCTCCGATCAGAACAAAGTCTATCTCCACGGGACGGATAAAATTCTCAAAGGCCTCAGCCACCTGCGTGCGAGCCTTCCTGACCGGAACGTCCACGATCTCGACGTAGTCAACCGCTTCGAGATTAATCAAGCTGACATCTCCCCATTTCTGTCCGAAGGTTGCCATCCCGCGAGCAGAAGGCAGCATAATCACGAGCTGCCCTGCAGGGCTAATCCGGGTAGGATAGCTGTAGGAAAAACTGCCTCCTACCATAACCAGCAGGCTATCGCCGGCGTTGAGCACGTAGTCGTTTATTGAAACGGGCTGTTCGGTAACCGTCCCCAGCTCAAGGGACATCTCGCGACCAAAGGTCTCCCCTGTTATCTGACCAACCCCTGCAAGAAACCAAAACAATAACCCCATCATAACAAGGATTATACCTAAATCTCCCCCCGGGTCAATGGTAGGAGTGAACCGATAGGGAGCACGAGTCCCTCGATCTCTCAGGCGGCGTGGTGGGCCGTATTGACAAACCGCTGGTTTTCCTTACACTATGTTCTTAATTATCTTAAAGATGCAACAGAGTAAGGAGGTTTGGTGAACGTGGAAAAAGACAGGCGAACGAAGGAACTTTTGGAAGCCATCAGGCTTAAGACGCAGTTTCTGGGTAACATGAGCCACGAGCTCCGTACGCCATTGAACTCGATAATCGGCTTTTCGGAGCTTCTCATGGATGGGCTTGTTGGGGAACTCAGCGAGAAGCAGGGTCACTATATAAAAATCATCCACTCCTCCGGTGCGCATCTTCTCAGGTTGATTAACGATACCCTTGACTTCTCCAAGCTTGAAGCGGGTATGCTTGAGGTCTTCAACGAACCTACCGATTTGGGCGAGGTGGTTGAAGATGTTTTGCGTGCCTACAACGTAGTCGCTGAACGAAAGGGACTCGATATCCATGTAGAGATCCCTGCGGATATGCCGCCAGTACTCACCGACAGGCGCAAACTCACCCAGATAATCGACAACCTCCTCTCCAACTCCGTAAAGTTCACCAGCCAGGGCCGGGTTGAGTTGGCAGCCAAGCGTAAAGAAGGTATGCTTGAGGTAACGGTAACCGACACCGGGATAGGGATCGAGCCGCAAGAGCTCCCGTATATCTTCGATCCATTCCATCAGGTGGATGCATCCACCACCCGGCGCTACGAGGGAACAGGTCTTGGGCTGGCATTGGTAAAGAAACTTCTTGAGATTCAGAAGGGTACAATCGAGGTTCAAAGCTTGCCTTCTCAAGGCTCCAGCTTTACCTTCCGTCTTCCCTTTGTGGAGTTCAAGCCCGAGAAGCCTACAGTGGCGACTACGCGAGAGGAGTTGATCCAGGGGCTTCCTGCGGCCGGCGAGCGACCCATCCTGGTGGTTGAGGACAACCCCTTGGCGGCTAACCTCATGTCGACGTGGCTTTCTGAGGCCGGCTACAATGTCCAGATCGCCTCCACTGGCGAGGAAGCCCTGCAGAAGGCGGTGAACCTCTGTCCAGCTGTGATTACCCTGGACATCCTCCTTCCTCAGATGGACGGCTGGCGCGTACTGCATCGTCTCAAGGAGATGCCTGAGACCAAGGATACACCAATCATAGTGGTCTCGATAGTGGAGGACAAAAGTTTCGGCCTCTCGCTTGGGGCGGTAGACTACATGATCAAGCCGGTATCGCGCAGCAATCTCATCTCGAAGATTGAGCGCCTCACCAAGAGCGGCCGCAGGTTCCATCGTGTCCTCGTGATAGACGACAATCCCGCGGACATCAGCTTGGTAGAGGAGATACTTCAACTGGACGGCTACGAGGTGCTCAAGGCTACCTCCGGAGTGGATGGTCTCAAGGCCGCGCGCGAGGAGAAGCCGGATCTCGTGATTCTGGATTTGATGATGCCTGACCTGGATGGTTTCGATGTTATGAGACTTTTGGAGTCCGACGAAGCCACCAGAGGATTACCGATTATTCTCTTTACTGCCAAGGACCTTACCCAGATTGAGCGAGCCAACCTGGGGGCCAACATCCACGATATCTTCGGCAAGGCGCAGCTTGACCGCGACTCCTTTCGTCAAAAGATCGCCGAGCTTCTGACATCCTCACAACCGGAAGGCAGTAACGAATGAGCCGTATCCTCGTCGTTGAAGATAATGAAGGGAATCTCGAGCTTATACGCGTGGTGCTGGAGATGGCAGGCCATGAGGTGATAGGAGCGCCGAGTGCCGATGTGGGGCTCCTGGTGGCCAGAAAAGCCCGCCCCGATCTTATACTTATGGACATGCACCTGCCTGGTCTGGATGGATACGAAGCGACGCGAATCATAAAGGCGGATGAGACATTGAAGGGCATTCCGGTCATTGCGGTCACCGCCATCACCGAGCGCACCGATGAGGAACGTATTCGTGCCTGCGGCTGCGAGGGATTCATCGCCAAGCCGGTGGATACCCGAAGTCTGGCCACCCAGATTGCCGGGTTCCTGAAACCGGGGGGCAAGACACAGTGATGGAACAAGGGAAAACCTCTCATCGAATACTGGTGGTAGACGACGACCCCCATCTTTTGAATCTCCTCGATATGCGCCTGGCTGATCAGGGATTTGACGTCATGCTCGCTTCATCCGCCCAGGAAGCGCTCACAAAGGTAGAAGGCAGGATGCCAGACATCGTTATCGCAGACATCATGATGCCCGGCATGGATGGATATGAGCTCTGCGAGCGCGTCCGCGCAAACGAAAAGCTGCAGCACATCCCGTTCGTCTTCCTCTCCGCATTAGCCGACACCCAGGATAAGGTAAGGGGGTTAAAGCTGGGGGCGGACGACTACCTCACCAAACCGTTTGAGTTCCACGAGCTACTCGCAAGGATAGAGATACTTTTGGATAGATACTCGCGCTACCAGGAGACCTTCGAACAAGACCCGGAGATCGCCACCACCGGGAACATCGAGGATCTGGGGGTCATTGACCTGTTGCAGATGCTCTCCTTCGGCCAGAAGACGGGCGAGGTGCATCTTAAGTCGGATGAAGAGGAGGGGTTTCTTTACTTGATGTCTGGCAAGCTCGTAGCAGCAACCTGCCGTTCGAAACAGGGACGGGCTGCACTGCCGACCCTGCTTTCCTGGTCGAAGGGCAGATTCAGAGTAAAGCTCACCGATAGCCTCTCTCTTACTCCTACGATCGAAACTCAGACCGACGAGGCGATCTTTGCGGCGCTACGTGAGCTGGACGAAACCGAACGTATAAAACAGGAGTTAGGCCCAAGGTCTATCCCAGTGTTCGCGGCGAAACCCAGGCCCGAAGCAAGGGTCGAGGAGGTCCTGCTCCGGCTGGTAGACGGTAACCGCAGTATCAAAGAGGTACTGGCAGCGAGTTCTCTCTCGAGCTTCGAGACAATCGAGGCGATAAAAAAGATGGTGGGCAAGGGACAAATCGAGCTGCGCCCTGCGGAAAAACCTGCTCCGAAGATTGCCACCAAACCTGAGAAAACCCCTGCTTTGGAGCCGGGAACCACCCTTTCCGGGGCGGCCAGGGTATGGGAACCGCAGATGCCTGGAGAGGAAAAAGAAGTCGAGAAGATTGAGAAGATGCAGGAGACTGCAGTTCCGGGGGAGATTGGACCCCAGGTATTCAATCTTATAGTGATCGGCACGAACAGGGATTCCCGCAACACCTTTATCCATACGGTCTCCGGCGAGGAAGAAACAGAGGGCAAAGGAGAGACGGTTCTCAACTTCGGAAGGATAAAAATAGGACATTACCAACTGAACCTCTATGGGCTACCAGGGGCAAAACGCTTCGCTCCCCTCTGGCAGACCTTCATTCAAAGGGTACACGGGATGATAGTTCTGGCGAACGCCAGCATCGAGGAAGAGGTAGACAACCTGCGGTTTGCACTTTCGCTTCTGGGTCCGCACATACCGGGTCCGAAGATCGTTATAAACACCGATCCCACCCATCCCGAGATCAAGCTCGGTCCGGAGAGTCATGGTGCAAAGGCCGTTGCCTGCCTGTCCTCTGACCGCATCAAGGCCGCTGGGATCGTAAAGAACCTGATCGCAGAACTTACCCGCTAAATCCAAAATGAACCTTGCTAAACTTCGCAACATAGGAATAGCCGCACACATAGATGCGGGAAAGACCACCACGACCGAGCGTATACTCTACTACGCCAAAAAGATACACCGCATGGGCGAGGTGGACTCAGGTTCGGCAACCATGGACTGGATGGCCCAGGAGCGCGAGAGGGGGATAACCATAACCTCGGCGGCAACAACCGTGGGCTGGAAGGACGCGAGGATTAACATCATTGATACCCCTGGGCACGTGGATTTTACGATAGAGGTGGAGCGCGCTCTCAAGGTGCTTGACGGTGCTGTGGTGGTGTTCTGTGCGGTTGGCGGTGTGGAGCCTCAGTCGGAGACGGTCTGGCACCAGGCTGATAGATACCGCATCCCACGCATTGCGTTCGTTAACAAGATGGACCGCCTTGGCGCGGACTTCGAGCGGGTGGTGGATATGATGTCATCGCGCTTCCTCCAGTTCCCTGTACCTGTGCAGATTCCCTGGGGTGCGGAGCAGGGTTTTGAGGGCGTGATCGACTTGGTGGGGTGGCGTGCAGTCCGCTGGAAGGATGAGACGTTGGGGGCGGAGTTCATGGAGGAGGAGATTCCCGGCGAACTCGTGGATGAAGCCAAGCGCTGGCGCCAGCATCTTGTGGATAAGGCAAGCGAAGCGGAGGATACCATCATCGAAGACTACATGGCTGGCCAGAAGAGCGAAAGCGTGACCCTGCGGAAGGCGTTACGCAAGCTTACCCTGGAGAACAAGATAGTGCCAGTGTTATGCGGCTCCGCTTTGAAGAACAAGGGGGTGCAGCCTCTTCTGGATGCGGTAATAGACTACCTGCCCTCACCCCTGGATGTGCCACTAATCGAGGGACACGATCCGGCAAACGTGGAAAAGATTCTCCTGCGTGAAACCTCTCCGGACGCGCCCTTCTCCGCGCTGGTCTTCAAGCTCGCCTACGACCCTCACATGGGGCCATTGGCGTTCACGAGGGTCTATTCCGGTAGGATCGAACGCGGCCAGACTGTAATGGGTTTCCCCGGGGGCAAGCGCTCACGCGCCACCAAACTACTCTTGCCTCACTCCAACCGCTTCGAGGAGGTTTCTAAGCTCGAGGCGGGCGAGATCGGGTTGATCACAGGTCTGCGTCACGTGACCACCGGCTCAACCCTGGCCGATCAGAAGAACCCCATCGTCTATGAGCTGATGCGTTTCCCTGAGCCGGTTATCCACCAGTCGATCGAGCCGCATACCAAGGCGGACGAGGCCAAACTGGGCAAGAGCCTTGCGATCCTTGAGCTTGAAGATCCAACCTTCAAGGTACGTACCGACCCGGAGACCGCCCAGCTTCTCATTTCAGGGATGGGCGAGCTGCACCTGGAGATCATCGTTGATCGGCTCAAGCGTGAGTTCCGATTGCCGGTGCGGACCGGCAAGCCACAGGTCTCATACCGGGAGACCATCACCAAGAGGGTGGAGCACTCCGCGGTCTTCTCAAGGATCATCGCCAACAAGACCTATTATGCCGGCGTTACGTTAAAGCTTGAACCCTACGAGAGCGGTAAAAAGGTAGAAATACACCTTCCTGTGCCGCTTGGACGCGAGTTCCTGGACGCCATTCGTTCGAGCCTTACCGATTCCTTCTTCGCCGGCCCAATGCTGGGCTATCCCATAACTAAGGTACGAGTTACGGTTACGGACGTGGAGTTCAGGGAGGAGGATGCTTCGGACATCGCGTTCAAGGCCGCGGCATCCCAGGCGTTCAGTGAAGCATACCAGAAGGCTTCTCCGGCACTTCTTGAGCCGATCATGGACGTTGAGGTAATAACCCCTGAGCCATACATGGGGGATGTGATTGCGGATATCAACACCCGGCGCGGAAAGATAGAGGAGCTTACCAACATAAAGGAGCAAAAACTCATCAAGGGATTCATGCCCCTTGCCGCGAGCTTCGGGTATGCGACGGCGCTTCGGTCACTTACCCAGGGACGCGCCAGCTTTGCCATGCACTTCTCGCACTACGCGATACTCCCCGAGACAGAGCGCCGCAAGCTCTTCGACTACCTTGTGTAATAAATATCAGCTAGGTTAAACTCTCTCCCCACTCAAACCGCAGTTCCACGTCCTGCGCCTTCAATTTTTCAGCCAGCGCTTTGTACTGCGTAAAAAACTCACACGTCTTTGAAATCTTCCACTCGCAATAAGGGTTGCATTTTGATACGTCCTTATAGCCAACGTGGCAGTGCTTTTCGAAAAGAAAGTCGAGCAGTGTATTAACCGCTTCGTCGAATTTCTTCTTGCCTGGAGCGAGTTTGACGATTTCCTGTATAAGGCTTTCTGGTTTTTCTTCTTCAGGCATCAGTTAGGGTCCGTGTTTGTATGATCTGGTCAATCAAGTTTAGTATGTGCCCGAACACCGTCGCTATTGGGGGGGTTGCGTCTACGAAACACATGCTCGGCACTTTAAGTGCAAGGAATGCCTCGCGAACCGATTGAAGGTAGTTTTCGTTCTCGAAAAGTGTCGTTCGATTATTGCGACCATTAACTATCCTCGAAAGTCCGACTCTTGGCGGCAAATCAAGAACAAACGTCAGGTCGGGTTCAGGTGCAAAGTGCCTGTTCTGTTGGAGTATTTCGTCCACTGTTTTTCCTACGCTTCTCAGAACACCCTGATAAGCAGCTGTAGAATAAAAATACCTATCCATAATAACTATAGTCTTCTTCTTCAGGAGAGGCTTTATCTCGTTGGTGACGTGGTCTCTACGATCCTTAATGAATAGTTTTAACTCCTCAGGATGACTCAAGTTCCTATGCTCATGTACCAGTTTCTTAATCTGCTTCCCATACTTTCTGTTGGTTGGTTCCTTTAGGGTAACAACTGGGAAATTTTTAGTTTCAAGAACGGCCTTCAGGAGAGCAGCTTGGGTTGTTTTACCCGCCCCGTCTATTCCTTCAAGAGCCAACAGAATCCCTCTTCGAAGAGTCTTCATCTTTTGGTCCCTTGGAACAGGTTAGCTCGACAGATATACTCCTCCTTACAATGTGTCCTCTGATTGAGATACACAGAGTAATACACAACACGGAGGGATTGTCAAGATCAAAACATTTTATTGAGAAGAAAGCGGCTACTTGAAAAACAACGCCCGCTTTCACAATCTTTGGGTTTAATAACTTACGCTCACGCTGCCGTAGAACCTTCTGGGCGCGGTGGGGTAGTCTTCACCCCACACATCTACTTCGTAGCTGTGCGGGGACCCCTAATTTAATGCTCCTTTTCTCCTGCGGAGAAAAGATCGCAGGCCGTTCAGCTTGCTATCCTTTAGATCAGTAGAAAACGCTCAATCCGGCGTAGAATCTCCTAGGAGCAGTTGGATAGTCGAGGTCGTTAAGCCCGCCGAAGTGGGCTGGTGTCTGATCGTTGGTAAGATTCTTCACACCGATCTCGACAGTAAGGAGATTAAACAGCTTCTGGGAGACGGTGGCATCGAGTTTCAGGGAAGGCCTTATGATCTTTTCGATCACCCCGATCTCAGGATAGGGCGAGTAGTCCGGGTAGTAGTTGATGCGTTCAGCCGTCCATGCGACAGCGGTCGCTATCTCTCCGCCGCTCCAAGCCCGTATTGCCAGATTCCCTTTCAGGATAAGCGGCGGGATGAACGCCGCCTGACGGGTGACCTCTGCGGTTTGCGTCTGTCCTGTCATCCAGTCGGAATAGGTAACTATGGTACGGGTTTCCGTTGCGTCGTTGTAGGCGACGCCCAGCGATCCGCTGAACAGGCCGTCGGCAATCCGCCAATTAGTTGAGAACTCCGCGCCCAGGATGGTAACCTGATCCACGTTTGACGGCCTCCAGAAACCTGCCGAATCGGGCGACCACGAAATCATGTCCTTGATGAGCTTCCACGATCCGGCCAGGTAGAACTTGAGGAATCCAAACGGGCGGATAGTAGCAGAAAGAGTGGTGCTCTGTCCCTTTTCAGGAACCAGGGTTGAATCGCCCCCTGAGAAGCAATCTCGGGGCCAGTAAAGGTCGTTGAACCCGGGCGCGCGGAACGCCTGGCCGTAGGCCGCTGAAACATAGAGCATCCGGGGAATAACCTCGACGCTCAAACCGGCCTCAGGTGAGATGAAGATTCCGTACTGAGCGGAGTTATTGAGTCTTACCGCCGCGCTCGGGGTAAAGATGCCTGCCTTAGCCAGAACCTCGGCCCAGGCGCCTGTCTGCATATCGGAGGCTTCCCAGGTGGTGTCCTTGAGGGTGGCGTCAGTGGCGCTGTCTGCGGCAACCTGCGCGCCTTCAAACGTCTCCTGGACTATACAGGCTCCACCAGCAAGGGTGAGGAATTCGTCAATCGTTCCGGTCACCTGGAGATCGCCGCCCAGACGGGTGTCGTTGTAGCCATCGGTTTCAAGCGCGGTATAGGTCGTAAAGTCGGGGTTATAGCCCAGGTATTTCCAGTTATAGGTGAAATCCTGCTGGACCGCGTAGAAAGCCAGCGAGGCGGTGAAGCCCTGTAATGGAGAGAAGGAGGTTTTGAGACTTGCGGTGAATAGATTGTCTGCCTGATCGTCGTAGAGCGATGTGACAAGCGAGTCGCCGAACGCAGGCGGCATAAAGGCGGTGCCCGAAGTATCAGGTGCGGGTCCGGGCACGCCCAGTTCGCGGGAGGTATAGCCTGCATCGACTTCGAGATGAAGCGCCTCGATGGGGGAAACCCACAAAGCTGCGCCTGTGTTGTAGCGCGATACGTCGTCGTTGTGCCGGAATCCAGGATTGGTAAGCCAGGAACCGGCGACACGCGCCCCAAAGATTCCAAAGTTGTGGGCGGCGCGAGCTCCGGCGTTCATGCCCATCTGATCGGTGGCCCCGAGAGTTGCTGATACCCCGTTTTTCTTCGATGGGATAACGTTGACGACCCCGCCGATGGCCGATGAGCCGTAAAGTGCGGATAATGGCCCCTTTACGACCTCCACCCGGTCGCCAGGCGCAAGAGGAATAAGGGAGAGATCTATAACACCGTCGCGCCGGGAGTTCATGTGTACGCCGTTTGCGAGAACCAGAACCCGTGATGCACTTACTCCCCCTAGAAACGGAAAGGCTGAGTGTCCCTCATAACCGTATGAGCGCACGTCTGCAGATACGCTTTGTGCAAGAACATCGGTGAGGTCGGTGACCTCTTCAGATTCCAGCACCTCCACCGGCCAGGGGGATGCCTCTGCGGGAAGCGAGAGTTTTGTGGCGGTAACCACAACCTCGGGCATCTCGTAGACGGTCAGGTCTTCCGCCTGCGAGAAAAGCAGGGATAAAAGCACGAGCTTTATCACGTAAGTCTCCAGGTTGTGGGCGTAGTAGATACCCGCACCTGCCCTGCCCCGGAGCAGACACGGTAAGGCAGCACGACAGATAGGTCTCCTGGCTTACGGATCATCCTGTTTCCCCAGCCTTCCCACCTGCTTCGCAGGTAGTGGCTTACGACTCGCTATCGCAAGTCGAACGCGTCTTTGCCCTTGCAAATCCGCGGGGGAAACAGTCCCCGATCACAGTGGCGGGACCGCGGCCGATTCTCACGGCCTTCCCTGACTTCCGCCGTCTAGTCCAAATTGTTAAATGATAATAAGGAATTAGGGGTGGGTTGTCAAGTAAAATGGAGGTTAACTCCTTTGAAAAGGCGCATTCCCTTCGGGAGTAGATCTGGCTTTGCTGCGCTTCTCGCGATGACATTTATTGCGCAGAGTCCACGCCGGAAATCGAAGAGTTCCGTGAGGTGATTAAAGGTATACCTGTTTGCGGTCGTTGATGAGCATTGAAGCAACCGGACTCTTTATAAAGGTACGCCACAGGAAATCCCTTGGATTCTTACGCAGCCCGCCCCAGATGAACCTTGAGATACCCTTGCGGTAGACGTCGATTGGTCTGTTAAGGAAGGCTTTTATGGTTTTTAACAGGTACTGCATCTGGAGCGGCGAGATGTGGGGGTGGCGCCAAACCAGGTGCCTTAGACGATAGTGACGGTAGTTGCGGTCGAAGATACCGTACTTGGAACTAAGTTCATCCCACAACGGTGTCTGGGGAAAGGGGGTAATGACGCAGACGGTGCTGGTATCAAAACCTACCTGTTTGAACCGGATCGCATCTTGAATTGTCTCCTCAGCGGTCATGCCCGCGTATCCGATCATGGAGAAGCCTATCCGCTGCATACCCAGTTTATCGTGTGTGCGACGGACGAACTCAAGGACCTCCTCGGTCTTCTGTCTCTTATTTACATTATCGAGAGCGCTCTGCGACATGGACTCTACGCCCACCGATGGGAGGCGCAGCCCACGTTCATACCAAGTATCCAGATAGCGCAGGAACAGTGCGGCCCGGGACTGCGCCCACCAGCGGAACTTGTAGCGGGCAAAGAGACGGGTAACCTTATCCGCAAGCTTGGGGTGGACCCCGAACAGCTCGTCCAAGACAACTATATCGTTAATGCCCATCTTGTGATAGTAGGCAAGTACCCGCTCGATGCTTTCAAGGTTGATGGTGAAGCGGTGGCGCTCGAAAACCGGTGTTTGGCAGAAGGTGCACTTGAAGGCACAGCCGTGCGCGGTGTAGAGTAGGCCGAACGTCAGGTGACGTATGCCAGCGAAGTAGGAGAAGTGCGCCATCATCACCGGATGCTCAATCTCGCCCTCGGGAACACGATAACCGAAGACCTGAGCGATTCTATCCTCCGCAGGCCCGATAAAGACGCGATCCACTAGGCTGGGGATGTCGTAGTCAAGCACCCCGTAGTTACCAGCCCATATCTCCTTAACCCCTTGAAGCCGGGCTTCGGCAATCATCTCGCGAATCTCGCCGATTTGATTATGGTAAAAGCTGAATCCTACGACGTCCCAGCCTTGCTTGAGTTTCTCAACATATTCATGCCACAGGGGATACTCAAGTATCTGGACCTCTGGCACGTTTTGCTTTATGAAGCGCAATCCCGGGCTTACCCTCAAGGGTGCCGAGGCCTTGGAGAAGCGGCGGCCAGTCCAACCTAAGGCGTCTATGTAGTCGCCCCTAAACCGCCGGTAAACGGTGCATAAAAGCACCCTTGGATTGGTTAAAAAGCTTTTTATGAAAGCCTCCTCCTTATACTTATCCAACCTATCTCTTAGACGATGCGCTCCCCTTTCTCATCGCCCTCGGAAAGACGCCCCAAATCCTAATGTCAGTTGATAATATCAAAATATCTTTATTTGTCAACCCCTTTTGGGCTGTAATGTCTTTGCTTTTCAAAGAACGTGGGGCAAATTCCCCCGGTGTCGCGGCAAGGTTGTGAAGCGGCCTCGTGGGGTGAATCCTCGGGGTCCCCAACCGAACGCGTAGCGTTCGTTTGGGGTGCATTTTATTCCCAGCTTATCTCCCAGTGGCATGCGTCGCCGCCTTGGCTCCAGCGGCAGGAGCGCTCCCTTACCTTGACCTTCGAGCCGCTGAGAAGCCAGCATACCCTCTGTAGCCACGTTCGCGTAACGAAACAGTGCAGGGGGCCTCCATCGTAGCCTGAGATCACCAGCACCGCCTGCTTCGACCTTTCGTTTACCGAAAGCACCCTGAACTCGCCGCAGTCCTTGTATCTCGACCAGAGATAGGGGATACGGGCAACCACCCGTGGCATGGGCAGAAGCGCCAGACGGGTCTTGGGAGCACCTCCAAGCTCAGCGTCCGCGATGGCGCCGCCTAAGTTCTCCAGAACCTTGCCGTTGCCGTTCCCCAGATGAGCCGCAATGCCCTCGTAAACCTCTGTTAGATACTCCACTGGATACCAGGACCATACCTCACCCTTGGAAAGCACCCGCGCCACCGGAGTCCGCATCTCGGCGAGAAAACTTCTATAACCTTCTCTCTTCAGCCGCTCCGAAAGCCACCGGTTGATGGCTACAAAGGCACTTCCACGCACGCTTGCCACTAAGCCTCCTAAGGCCACAACATTACCTAATACAAATAATAACAGAAATCGGTAAAGTTGTCAAGCCCGCAAGTCGTCGGGTTATACTGTTTATGATTAATATATCGTTGCCGGGAGTAGTGGCTAAGGGGAATGCCTTAAACCAAGTGCGTGTAGCTAAGCACCCCTTCTTTTATTCTACCCGATAGGGGCACTTCGTCCCCCATCAAGGGGGAGATGGCAGCAAGGAATTTACTCCCCTCCGGTCGAAGGAAGAAGATGGCAGGGAAACCTGTTCTCATCCTTCTTTTATACCCCCTTTACCCGCCTCAATTTATGACTATAATTTATTTGTGAGTATTCCACGACGTCGCGATCGGCTGCCCAGCGTAAGGATTCTATCCAGGCCGATTCTTATATCGCTGATGGTCCTGCTCGGGCTTGTTCTCAGCCTCTTTTTGCTGCGCAGGAAAGCGGCGGCGCCTGAGGCGATAGATACACTCCAGGTTGCCTCGCAAGGGCTTAGCTTGAACGGCGAGGAAATCTCCTTAAAGGAACTTTGGGAGAGATACGCGAAGGTGCGTGCCCCGCGCAGGATAGACGTGATCTTTGATCCCCAGATGCTCTGGGGCGAGAGCTGGCCGATCCGCGACACCCTCAAACGGCTGGCGGAAAACCAACCCAACCTTACGATCACCGGGCTTGAGGGGTGGTAAACCCATCCTTGCCTCTCAGCCCTGTTGCCCAAAATGTCTTTCAGGGTCAGGGGGGACACGTTGCCTTGACAAAAGCCTGAGCTCTCCTATAATTCCTCACTAATCAGTCGTTTAGGAGGATTGATGAAAAGAAGTATCCGCAGAGGGTTGTGGTTTATGGGATTATTTTGCGCTCTCTCGGTGCCCACGGCGACTCTGGAGGCAAACGAGTACCCTGAAGAGTTGAGGTTCCTGAGCGAAATCTCTACCCCCGATTATCTCGCTGTGAGCGGAATCATGGCGATACTCGACACCACAGACAAAGCGCTGCTTGAGGCCCCGGTTCGATTCTATTGGGAAGCGGAAGAAGAGAAGTTCGCCCTGGATATTCGGCTCCCCGGCGGGACACCCGGGGTGTACATCCTGGGGATAGCCGATACGTTCTGGTTATATGACTTTCTCCACGGGGTAAAAATCACCGCCTTCCGCGATCAGGGCTTTCCCTCCTTGAGCAACGTGCCTTTCTCTGCTGAGAACATCCTGGGCATCTTCGGCATCTTCCCCGAGGGTTTTACCGAGACCGACACCTTCTACCGCGAAGGTTCGCTCCTTGCAATCAAGCAGAACAGGGTTCTCTTTTCCTTCGACTCGGAGAACAAACAGCTGCTCAGTATGACGAGAGGAGAAAGCACGATTACCTTCCACGACTTTTCTGTAGACAAGAAGTGGATGTGGCCTGCAAGGATAGAGATAAACCGGGCTCTCTTTTTCCAGGATGCGGCATCGACCCGGGTCAACATCAGCGAGGTAAGCCTCAAGCGTCAGCGCAGGGATAACCTGTTTGACGTGGATCTGCCGCCTAACATGAAGCGTGCATTTGACATGCGCGGCCAATAAACCGGCTTTAAGTAATCTGATCAGAAACGTCCCGAAATGATTCTTACATTAATCCTTTTCCTACAGGTGGGATTTGAACATACCTCCTCGCTGCTCCTTGGGGGTCATTTCCAGTCGGGCGCGGCGGACGAGGAGCTTCTTTACGTAGCCGACGGCAGAGGCGTAAGCGTATTCGAGAAAAAAACCCTCAGTCGCCGCGGCGAGCTCATGCTTTCTGGTAGAACCAACCTGATCGTGCGCCATGAGTCGAGCCTTTTTGTTGGGGGCAGCAGAGGGCTTGCAAAGATAGAGGTAAGCAGCTTCTCGCAGGAGTACCCGCAGGCAGAGTGGCTCTATACCGAGCCGATAACGGCGTTGGAGGTCTTTGGGCGCAAGCTTTGGTTTGCGGATGATAAGGCCCGGCTGTATGGTATGGATGTTGCAGGAGGCGCAAGCTCGCCATCTTGCTCGATCCAGCTGCCTCTGCCGCCTGTGAAGATCGTTGGTAACGAGGCAAGGCTCTATCTTGCGACAGACACAGGTGGGCTTTTTGTGCTGGACCTTGAAGCAAAGGCCTTACAGGCAAAGAGGATGACGATCGAGGGCGACCCGGCGGTTATGGATGTCTTGATTGCAGACCAGACGGTCTACCTTGCGTGTGCCGAGCAGGGGCTTTGGGTGAGCGAGCCCAGGCGCAACTCCCTTAAGGTCGTCAAGCGTATTGAGGTTACGGGTGAGGTAATGAGCCTGGAGCTGTTCGATGAGAGGATTGCAGCGGCTGCGGGAACCGGGGATTTCCTTCTCTTCTCGATTGCCGACCCGGATGAACCCGTCGAGATTCAGAGAGAACGTTTCCCTGGGATGGGACTCAACCTTGCAAAAGCTGGCGAGGACTGCTTTTTGCTCACAGGTGCAGGCATAGGGCATATGGATCTCTCAACCAAACCCCTGGCAGGGCATGGATTGTTCTACAGGGGTGCGGGTTCCGGCTACGAGATCCTGAGCAAAGGAGGGGTGGCGGTTCTTGCGGCGGGCGACGCCGGAATAAGGACCGTCGGTCTAGGAGACAGCCTGAGTTTCCTTGGCGAGCACTCTCAGATGTCAGGCTGCCGTAGGGTGTATCTCTTCGGCTCACAGGTCTATGTGCTGACCACAAGTAATATGATGTATGTAGTAGAGATAAAGGACCCCAAGCGTCCGGAGAAACGCACCTTCCTGCAGTTTGAGTCGGCAGCCTCGGGGGTGGACTCGGAGGGTGAGATGCTCCTTGCGGCGGAGCATGAGCGCGGGGTGGGGATCTGGTGGCGCTGTCCGTGCGGCCCATTCAAGGAGCAAGGACGCTGGGACTTCGGCGCCCAGGCGCTGGACGTGAGGATCAAAGACAAGCTTGCCTTCGTTTCCGCAGACCCCCCGGCCCTTTACGTGATTGACTGGTCAGACAGCACCAACCCGGAGCAGGTGGCAAGCCTCGCGCTTGAGCGTGACTGCGAGAGGTTATACGCCGACGAAGACCTTTTATTCGGCCTTGATTCCTCAGGTGCGCTCACCGTTGTCAACGTGGCCCGCCCCACACGGCCTAAGAAACTCGCCGTGCTCGAACTGGAAGGCTCCCCCACCGCCCTGGCACGCTACGAGGATTATATGTTCATAGCGGCACAGGACGCAGGGGTGCACGTGGTGGATATATCCAAACCCCAATCCCCTGAGCTCATATCTACCCTGGACGTGGGACCGGCAATGGGGGTGGCGGTATCTGGAGACCTGCTTCTCGTCTCGACCCTCTACTCTATAGAGGCGTATAGGATTCAACCTTAAAGGAGAGCAAAAGGTGTTCGCAGGATTTCTTTTAACTGTGATGTTCGTATCGGCCCCAGATGCGCAGCCAGTGGAAGTATTATTCGAGGATGGCCGCAACTACTTTATATCAGGGGATTTTTCGGATCTGGTTGAGGTCAAAGGAACGCTTTACGCCGCAAGCGGTTTCGGGCTTACGATAGTTCCTGCAGATCTCAGTACTCAGGAACACATCCCCACACCACACTACTCAAGAAAGATAGCGCTGGCGGGCAAGCAAGTATATCTTGGTGAAGGCAACCGGATCACTGAGTTCAAGATTTCGACCAAGGGAACCCAGATGTTGACCGCCTATCCTGTGGAAGGGAAGGTGACGGCGCTTGCTGCCCGCAAGGATTTGCTGGCAGGGGGCACGGATTCGGCAAAGATCGTAATCTTCTCGCAGGGGAAGGAATCGAAGCTCCTCGGGGCGATTGACGCACCCGGTGCGGTGAAAGACCTCTTTATCTACCGTGAGTTCCTCTACGCGGCGTGCGGCATGGGCGGGGTCGCGATCATTGAGCTTGGAGAGAACCACTCTATTGTGCGGACCCTGGATGTTCCCGGTGCCCAGGCACTTACGGTTGCAGAAGACCTTCTCTTCGTTGCAACCGCCGCCGCAGATATCCTCGCTTTCTCTCTTGCCGATCCTTCCTCTCCCCACCAGGAAAAGGTCTTTTCAAGCGGTTCTGAGGTGGTCTCGCTTGCGTACTACGACAAGCATCTGTACGCAGCCCAGGGATATCAGGGTTATTCCATCTTCAACCTCGAGGGCGAACGTGTGGAGACAGCCGAGCCGTTCCGCCAGGGGGACGTTACCTGCATCCTCCCAACCAAGGAAGTGGTGTTCCTGGCGCTCCGGGAAAGGGGTATGGTGCGCCTGGAAGGAAGCATGCCGCAGGAGTTAAGCGTGACTGCTCGCCTGCAGCAGAATTCCCCCTCGGTTCACACCTCGCAAAGCGGCGCGTTCTGGGCGGTGGCACGGGGCAGGGACGGTGCAAGCATCGGGAGACTTTTGGAAGGGGAGGAGTGTGTAACCTGGGGTCATGCCGAGCCCGTGCCCAAAAGAGCCGCAGGGGTTCTTCTCTCTGGAACGTACCTTTACGTAGCGGACGCAGACCGCAGTGCTTCTATATTTGATTTAAAGACCTTCCCCTTTGCAGAACGCAAGTTGGACCTGAATCAGCCCGGTACACCCCAGCGTTTTGCCCTGAGCGGGGATTTGATATTCCTTGCCGCAGGCGACAGAGGGTTAAGGGCCCTATGGATATGCCCCTGCGGTCCGCTCCAGCAGAGGGTAGCCTTAGAAGGTATTGAGGCAGTAGACGTGGCGACAAAGGATTCCATCGTATACGTGGCCGACCCCGACTCCGGACTGCGGGTGATGGCGGTAAGGAATAAGAATCAGGAAATTCACGAACTTTCTATCTATCCCGGCGTCATAAGCCCGCAAGCGCTCCTGCTGGATCAGGATCTGCTGTACGTAGCCGACTCGATCGGTGCTGTTGTGGCCCTTGATATCTCCGAGGCAAAGAATCCCAGACAACTCTCCTTCGCCTTCATCGAAACGCAACCCTACGGGATGGCTCTTGTGGATTCAACCCTGTACGTGGCCTGCGGCGAGGATGGGGTTTTGCCAATAGACGTGAGCGATCCCTCATCGCCGGTCGTGGGCGAGTTCATCAGCACCCCTGGAAAAGCGCTTTCGGTGGCCGCATCTCGTAAATATCTTGGGGTCGCCGACTACACATCCTGGGTGCTCGTACCTACAGATTAGTTTACCCCCCCCGGGGATTAGAGGCAAGGCGGAAGTTGGGTTGATAAGCTATCAGTCAAGGGTTACGAGTCCACCCGTCCCCGGAAGACAAGTCAGTCTGAGGACGCTTGACAAGTTAGTGGCAGGCTATAGGCTTTTTAAGACGTGGGGTCATTGTCCCAAAAGGCGCTCGCGGTGGTGGATAAGCGGCGGAATACGGGATTTTTGACCGCAAACAGGTCTTCTTTCCCAAACTGGGTGAGAAAGAAACCAGAGGGTAAACCTTTAGTCAGAAGAATTCCCGCAGCCATTCGTGTACGCCTGTAAAAATCCCATGTTGATCCCCTCCCAAAGGGAAAGCTACTGCGGCTGGCCAGCCTCGGGCACGGCGAACAGCTGATCAAGGACCCTGCGAGCCGGCCTATAGCTCGGATCAACCTCAAGCGCTCTCCTCAGCACGATCACCGCATCGGAGAACCTCTTATTCTCTATGTAGAGGTGGGCGAGGTTATCGTAGGAATCCATGAACGCAGGGTCAACACGGATTGCCTGCTTGAAGGCCGGAATCGCCTTCGCAAGCTGTCCCTCTTCGGCATAGACAAACCCCAGGTTATTCAGAAGCATGGCGTACACCCTGAAGTTAAGTGGAATCCATTCAGATATACGCACCCCCTCAAGCAGCGTCTCTCTGGCATCGCTCACTCGCCCCTCACGGTAAAGAAGGCTTCCCAGCTTTACGTACACCGTGAGGTTCTCAGGGTTCTCGCGCAACGCTCTGCGGTAAAACTCCTCCGCACGTGCATAATCCCTGCGGGACTCAGCTATCGCCCCCAGTATGGAGGAACACTGACTGCGGTCGTAACCCAACCGGTGCGCATTAGTCATCATCTCTTCGGCCTTTATCTGATCGTTGCTCAATCTATAACAGACACCCAGCTGATAGTAGCAGTATCCAGGCTGGAAGTTGTAGCTTAACGCTTGCCAGAAAGCCCTCTCACCTTGCTTATAGTTGCCGGACTTCATGGCGGAAAGGGCATAGTTCAGGTGGACTACATCCAGGGAACCCAGAAGCGTATCCCGCATCAGACGTGCGAATATCTCGTAGGCGTTCTCGGAGCGTCCCAGGAAGTTGTGGCAGTAGGCGCGTTGAACGGCAACCCAGGGGTGCTCAAGCCCCGCCCGTTCGCTGTGCTCGTAGGCGGCCAGTGCCCTAGCGTAGTCGCCCTGGATGGCAAAGATTTGCCCCTTAAGGAAGTAGCCGGTTGCTGTAAGCTTGCGCTCCTGGGAGGGGGAAAGACGCATGGGATGCAGGACACCCACAATGCTCACGGCAAGAACCGCAAGGATCGCCGCAACCATGAGCAAGGAGTTTTTCCTAAGAAGAATCGCCGCTGCAGCCAAAAGACCAAGAGGCGGCGCGATGAACCACAAGATACCAATTCCCAAAACCAGCGGTGGGAGAAGGGCAACAGTTGCGGCCGCAAGCACCGCGGCGACGATAAGCCCTGCGGATATCCGCGAGCGCTTCATCGCTCCTCCCCCTCCTCTTCAAACCCGGGTCTCGCACGCCGCAGGATGAACTCCCGTCCCAAAAACACCGCCCAAAGCGGCAAGAAAACAGCCAGCCCTAACTGCCACGGGAAAACGCTGAGGGTTCGCTCCATGCCGAACAGGGAATACCCCGCAGCTACGAGTATAAACATACCGAGGGCGTGGAAGAACGAGGAAGATACGGCAAAGCGTGACAGACGCAGGGGAGGGATATGTAAAACAAGACCGCAGACGAAGAAAGCGATGACTATGAAAAGTGCCGTATATCCAAGACACCAGGCAAGGAGCAAAGAGAGAATAAAAAGCCCCCCGGTAGCCCGACGGAACGTCCGCCTGTCGCTTGCATCAATGGCAGGATCGTAAGCGTTACCGAAGAAAAGACTTGCACTGCCGGCCAAAACACCCAGAACCAAAAGCGCAAACAGGGCGATATAATCGAACGGGTTACGGAGCACCCCGACAAGCACGTCCCGCAGGTTAAGCCAACCGAACAGAAACCCGGCACCTGCGGCGAGTGCCGAAAGAACGAGCAGGAAAGGCTTCAACGAACGCAGCAGCAGACGCACCTTCTCGCGGCTGTAGCGCCATAAGCCGAGCCAGATAAGCGGTATCAACGGCAAGAGCAACACCAATGAGTACTTGCGCGTCGCAGAGCTGATCAGACCGCCGGTGGCGTAGATAGATCTACCCATGAATCCGCCCCCAAAAATAGCCCCCACAACCATTTGCAATCCGCCCGCGGTAAGCGTAGCTACAATCAAAATGAGGGGAACAAGCAGAATCGAGATAACCTTCCGCCGTGTCGTGGGGGCTCGAAGACCGCTATAAATCGCAACAAGAATTACACCCAGCCAGCCCTCCATTAACATGCCTGGTGAACTGCCGTAGTAGAGCTTCCCCAAGCCGAAAGTCGCCTTGATGCCCTGCAAAATCATCCGCGGATCGCCTGGATAGACAAGGTTGTAGCCGCCCGGACGGAACAGAGGGTCAACCAATGGGGCGATGAGGATGATGAACGAGTAGATGAAAAGCACCCTCGTTATCTTGCGGATGTCGTGACCTGTGCTGAAGTGAATCAAGAGTATTGCGACGATAAAAAGCATGAAGTAGAACAGCGGGAAGTGCATGAGCAGCATCTCGATAGTTATGATGGTGGTTGCGGCAAGTCCGATCCCGGGGGTCTCCAACACGCCCTCCAGCATGTCGCGGACGACCATGTAGCCGTAGGCTATGAGAATGAATGTGCCCAGAGGCATCTTTGAGTTCTCAATGGGCTTGATAAAGGTCGCATCCAACCACGTAAAGAATTTCTTCATTAGACTCTCTCCTTCCGGTTCAAGTTACAAGACAGGTGGAATTATAGGAGCGCACCCTCAACTGTCAACCCCGCGCTTGACATCGTAGTCATCGTCAATATGCTTTTGTTCCAAGCCAAAGGAGGCGGATAGTGCGCAAGCGTTGGGGTATTGCGGTGCTGTTCATCGGGATGGCTGCGCTGGGCATCGTGTGGTGGCTCTCGCTCAACAAGTGGAGCTTTAAGGGCATTGTGCCGAGCAGAGAGAGCCAGCATTTCTCGCGGCACGCGGATTCGGTGGATTTCTCCGGGGTCTACGCGATCCGCGGCCCGGGCTATACCGGCACTCTGACCATCCGCCGGGCAGGCGACGGATACAACCTGTGCTGGGAGCTTTCATCTGGCAGCGTCTACTACGGTAACGGTCTGGCGATTGGCGACGTTCTTGGCGCGGTGTGCGCGGTCGAGGGTCACAAGCATACCCGTGTGATGGCGTACAAGAAAGAGGCCGACGGCCTCAGCGGGCTTGCGGCCCGGATGGACGGCGACAAGCTGGGCTGCGAGAAGACCGCCGACGCGGAGCGGATCAAGGCATCCACCCATCCCCTGACCGGGGTCTACAAGGTGCAAGGCTCTCACCCCAACGAGAAGCCCTACAAGGGCGAGATGACGCTCGAACGCACCGGCGCTACCTACACCGTAAGGTGCCGGGCATCTGACGGCTCGGGCTACTGCGGCACCGGTTTTGCCGTGGACGATGTGTTCGTAACCGGCTACTCGAACGCGATGGGCGTGGGCATCGCGGTATACGAGATCAATTCCTCAGGCTTTGAAGGCTGCTGGCTTTATACGGACTACGATCGTCTTGTCACCACTTCGCAGATCCGCGCGGGCATGGAGCGGGTAGCGAAGTAGA
Organism: Candidatus Stahliibacteriota bacterium; assembly: GCA_030670165.1. Taxonomy (GTDB): domain Bacteria; phylum Hydrothermota; class Tepidihabitantia; order B3-TA06; family B3-TA06; genus B3-TA06. The sequence continues at coordinate 31,984 of DAOVCF010000002.1, forward strand.
ATTGCCACACGAAGTTACGGAGTAACTTCGCGGGGACCACGAGCCCAACCCAAAGAATCTCCCTCCATTTAAAAAAGTGGGATAAGACTACTGGATAGAGCTTAGATTAAAATCGAAAATTAACGGCCAGACCTATGCCCCGGTCTGCGGGAACGAGTGAGAGCCGCTGGGATTGGCTGAAGCCGAACATGTGGGCGTCCACGTAGGCGTCTGAGACCGCGAAGGCTACAACCGCGCCGGTAAAGAACGCGTATACGTTGCGCCTGTCCCGACGAAGGCCGCGAAGCGAATCTATCTTCGGTCCCTTCAGGGAATCGGGGACGTCCTCGGCCCACATCTCGTCCACGCCGATCATAAGAAGGTGTTCGCGGACGGTGAAACAGGCGAGCGTGATCTCGGCAGCCGCGATCAGCCCGCCCTTGGCGTAGCTCTCGTTGTATAACTGCCCTGCGCCCGGGATAAAGGTTGAAAGAAGCATGGCTGTCCTTACAGATTTACCTTGCTCCTTTGCACTATCAGCCGATATACTATCGGATTCAACCTCGATGGAATCGTGGGGGACTGATTCCACGGTTTCTACCGGCATTGACGCTTCGTCGGTTTGTCCGGCAAGCGGTAAGGCGATTGCAATAAACAGCGAGACGGGTAGAAGGCTCCTCACGGCACAACGAAGGTAAGCGCCCTGGGCAGGATACAGATTTCGAGTTCTGAGACCGCCTGTGGCGAGACCTCGCCGTCTATGTGGTAGTGAACCGGCCGGGAGTAGGAAAGCTTCATGCGGCGGAATCGGTGCATCGAGACCACGTCCGTGACCTCAACGTGTTTGCCTTTGAAGCTCGAGGGTATGAGGCTGATGAAACGCAGTTTGGAGATCTTGCGCACCAGACACAGGTCGAGCTCACCGTCGGCAAGATCTGCTGTGGGGGTAAGCATGAACATCCCGCCGTGATAGCGGCCGTTGCCCACCGATACGGTCATTACTTCAAGCTCAAGCCGCTCACGGTCGGTCTGGACCGTAACCCGTGGTGATTCGAAGACCCGCAGTGTCCGCAGCACTGCCACCAGGTAGCCCAGATCGCCCTTAATACCAGAAAGTTGCATTCTGCGTGCGGTATCGGCATCGAATCCCGAACCGAAGATGTTAGCAAAGAGCCGATCATCCACCTTGCCCAGATCGATGCGGCGCAGGTTGCAGGGCTCGAGGTAGCGTTCCGGCTCAAAGAACTCCACGCCTGCGGTGTGAGCGAAGTCGTTACCCGACCCGCTGGGGATAACACCTATCTGGAGATCGGCACCTTCAAGCGCGTTCAAGGCGGTGTTCAGGGACCCGTCGCCGCCGACTATGACAAGTCGTTCGACCCCTTCTTTCACCGCTTCTCTTGTGAAGCGCTTGATCATACCCAGCTCCTCGCAAACCATGTAGTCAAGCTTTTTGCCGGCAAAAAACTCCGGCCAGCGCTTGCTCGTTCTCCCCTTGTCCGCCGATGGGTTTATAAGGAATCGAACCTTCATACCCACCTCAGGGATTTACACCGCAAACCCCTACGGACCACGAAAATGATACCCGAAAGTTCCTTCATTATGTATTCACTCTCTTTAATACGAGATAATAGGCGATAATCATCTTAATGCAAGTCACTTTTACACCCCACGGATTTGCTTCGCAAATCCGTGGGGACCCGGTACTCTTTTCGATCGCCGCTCATGGGTCGTTTTCTATCTGAGGTATACCTCTACCCTGCGGTTTTTGGCCCTTCCTTCGGAGGTGGAGTTGGAGGCCAGTGGCCGAGCGGCTGAGATGCCGCAGGGAACGAGTCTTTTGTAGTCTATCCCCCGATCAAGCAGGTAACGAGCTATGGCGGCGGCACGCAGCGCTGTAAGCTCCCAGTTGGTGGGATAGCGATCGCGCAGCGAGGAGCCCACGCGTACGTTGTCGGTATGGACCATGATCACCACGTCGCCCTGGGAGGTTTTAAGGACGGGAAGAAGCTTGTCAAGCTCCCCCTTGCCCTTGGCCGAGAGCTGGCCCGGCTTTGACGAGGAGAAGAGGTCGTCTGAAGGGATGGTTGCAAGCAGACTGCCGTAGGTAAACTCCTGGGACCGGATCGATGCAGTATCTAAAGCAACGGTGCTGTCCGAGACAGACATTGTATCGATCGGCCTCCCCTGCAGGGCCGCCACCTTCGCGGTCCACATCTTTATCTCCTCGGCCTGCTCGGCGTAGCCGCGCTCCAAGGACGCGTAGAAGATGAAGTAGGCCGCCACCCCGGCGGCAGCAAAGAGCAGCGCTAAAATCCAGCCTAAATATCTCATGCCAGACCCTCCTTGAGCTCGCGCAAGCGCGCGATCTTTGCTACAAAAGTCTCCAGACGCCCCCTCTCGGCGGAAACGACGGCGTCCGGGGCCTTCTTTATGAATTCCTCGTTGGAAAGCTTGCCGTTGGTCCTTTCAATCTCCGCTTCGAGATTGCTAATCTCCTTTGAGAGCCGGACGCGTTCGGCCTCAAGGTTCAGGGTTCCGGAAGAAACGAACTCCGCAAGCGGGAGATAGACCTGGCCCCATGAAAACACCGCGCCGGTGGAGGGGTGAGGCTTCTTTTTCGCCCTGCTGAGGCCCTCGATCCCGGCAAGACCGGCAAGAAAGATCATGTTTGCTTCAAGAGAGGCGTAGAGTGCATCGTCGGAGGTAACCACGGCAACCTTAACCTGCATCTCCTTAGCTATGCCAAGCTCGGAGCGCATGGTGCGCACGGCGGTGATAAGGTCGGTCATGGCATCCACCGATTGGGGCGATTGGCTGAACTGGGGGGGAACCTCGGGCCAGCGGTCGGAAAAGAGGCGGTGATCGGCAAAGCTAAACCGCTCCCAGAGCTCCTCGGTGATGAACGGCAT
>DAOVCF010000063.1 GCA_030670165.1 Candidatus Stahliibacteriota bacterium
CGCAGGGTGAACATTCTGAGCGCGTTGGGGTCGTAAGCCTCAATGACGTCGCTTGCCACGACCAGGTGGCCGGTGGACTTGCTCATCTTCTCGCCTGCAAGGTTGAGCATCTCGACGTGCATCCATGCCTTTGCAAACCCCTTGCCGGTTGCGGCCTCGTACTGGGCTATCTCGTTTTCGTGATGAGGGAATACCAGGTCCTCTCCGCCCGCGTGAAGGTCGAACTCAGGGCCGAGATAGTGGGTGGACATTGCCGAGCACTCGATGTGCCAGCCCGGTCTACCCTTGCCCCAGGGCGAGAACCAGTAAGGCTCGCCCGGCTTTGCAGCCTTCCAAAGCGCGAAGTCCAGGGGATCGCGCTTGTTTTCACTAGGCTCGATCCGCGCACCGGACTCAAGCTCGTCTACGTTCTTACCTGAAAGCTTGCCGTAGGCAGGGTATGAGCGCACGTCGAAGTAGACGTCGCCTTCGGATTCGTAGGCGTGGCCTTTTTCTATGATCTGAGAGACCAGGTTTATGATCTCTTCGATGTGCTGGGTTGCGCGAGGCATGACCGTTGGACGCTCGATGTTGAGGGCATCGGTTACTCGAAGCAACTCCTTGGTGTTGCGTTCGGCAAGCATGCGCCAGTCTATGCCCTCTGCGGCTGATTTCTCTATGACCTTGTCGTCTATGTCGGTGATGTTCTGAACAAGCCTGACCTCGTATCCCTTGAAGCGCAGGAACCGCCTTAAAGCGTCCATCACGATATAGCCGCGCAGATGCCCCACGTGAGGACGTGATTGAACGGTCATCCCGCAGTGGTAGATTCGGACGGTATTATCCTTAGGCTCTAAAGGCTTCTTTTGCCGCGACAGCGTATCGTAAAGCTCTACTTGCATGTGGGTATTTTAAGGTAAACGCTTTGAATGTCAATCTCGTTTCGATTTCGGGAGCGCACTGAACCGGTACTATGCACTTTCCATGCACTTTTTTTGAGGTTCGCTGTAGTTTTGTTTGGTTCGTTTTTTACTTGCGCCCCATGCGCAGATAGTGGTCGGCAATCAATTCCTGGACGGTACGAAGCTCTATCTCTATTCCCTCATCCAGCTTAATGCGAGCTACTTCCTCGTATGCGGTCTTGGAGAAGGAGAATGCCACGATGATTCCTTTGGTTCGCTTTTCCCTGCGGACTGCGGATTCAAACTTCTGCACCACCGGCCTGCCAACGTGCTCGGACTGCTTTATCTGAACCGGATTGTGTCCGAAATCGTGGCCGTCAATACCGTAGTCGGCGGACTTTGTGCGCGAGCAGGTGCCGTGCAGAAGGTCAACGATGATGTGGTTCTGAAACTCGAATGGCTCCATGGCCTTAAGTTCGTCAAGGCCGTGCGGCATACCGATTATCTCGATGTCCCGATCTTCCTTAAGTACCTTCTTGATTTCCCTTCTGCTGTCCTTACATGCAATAGGCGAAACGTCGCATCCTATCCAGCGACGCCCAAGTCGTTCAGCTACTATTAATGTTGTTCCTCCACCCATAAAGAAATCCGCAACTATGTCATTCTTTTTTGATGAAGATTTTATGATTCGTTCCAGTAAAGCTTCAGGTTTCTGGGTTGGATAGCCCCGCCGCTCTGCGTCCTCCCTGTTGAGTTGTTCTATATCAGTCCAGTAATCTGGAGGGATAGTTCCTTCGTCAACGTAATATCGGTAAACCTTGCCGGTTTTCTTATCCGTTTTTTCTAAAAATTCACGCCCTTTTTCATCCCGGCCTCTTCTCATGTGGGTTCCTGTTTTTCCTGGCATTCTAACTTCGTTAACATTGAAGTAGCACCTCTCGCCCTTAGAATAGAAGAGGATGTTATCATGCTTCCGCGCCCACTGTCGTTTGCCTCGTCCTCCTATACTGTAGCACCAACTGATTTCGTTCCTGAAGTTGCCCATCCCGAAGATGTCGTCCATCTCGCATTTAATGTAGTGCACCGCGTGCCAGTCCAAGTGAACGTAGATTGAACCGGTTGGTTTGAGGAGCCGGTGCATCTCCATAAGCCGCTCCCTCATCCACTGCACGTAAACGTTGATGCCGCCCTTCCAGCGGTCTCCGAATGCGCGAAGCTCAGCGCCGTTACCCCAGATAACCTCATAATGACGGTTGGAAAAGAACGGAGGATCAATGTAAATTAAATCAACGGACTCGGAGGGCAGACGCTCCATCACGTCCAGATTATCTCCGCAGTATATTACGCCCGTGCGGAGTTCTTCCTTGGCCTCAGCCTTCTTTTTAGGCATGACTAATGATACGAGGCAATCAGCGGATTGTCAAGCCGAGCGGGCAAGGGGCTTAAGGTAGGAGCATGCCGCGCCTCTACATATTCTCACGTTCCTTTACGTATCGGAGGAACTCGTCGAGGATGTTTTCGGAAGACGCCGGCTTGCGGCGGGCTATCTCGTCGGAGACCTGCGCCCACTCAAGAAGCAGTGGGGTAATCTCAAGGTGCTCCTTGCCTTCAACCTTCTCAAGCGGCGTGAAGCAGAACCGGCCTTCCTGCCAGGTAAGCGCCGTGTAGACCGCTAACTTGCCCTTCTTGGTTCCGTACTCCGCGAAAACTATCTCGCCCTCGAAGATGAGGATGCGTACATTTTTGTCGTCTTGAGTGATTCGTAGTTCCCCCTTCTTCTGACCCAGCTCGAGTATCTGAAGGACATCTATGAGGTTTCGTCCAGCCAGGCTTCCGGAGATTATTCCATTAGATGCACTGCTCTCTTCCACTTTATCAAGCCAGCGCAGACGGGCGTCGAGACGGGCAAGGAGCTTGTCAACGTCCAAGGGCTTGGTGATGTAATCGTCCGCACCAACCGAGAGCCCTTCTATCTCGTCCTCGCGGGCGTCCTTGGCGGTAAGGAAGATGAATCGTATCGCTTTAAAGCGGGCATCACTGCGGATGCGTTGACAAAGCTCGAAGCCGTCCATCTGGGGCAAAGCAACGTCGGCTATAACAAGGTGGGGGTTGAATTGGGGGATTACCTCCAATGCCCTGCGACCATTGTCGGCGACCTGAACGTCATAACCCTGCTCAGAAAGCACCCTCGTAAGGATGGAACAGAGTTTTGGTTCGTGATCAACTACGAGAACCCTTTTTTTCATGCGTTTTCTCCTGCCGGGACAGGGATCATCGGTCGTTGAGTCAGCATGAGAATCCTGATTGCAGCATCGTAGCGCTCTTTTGCTCAGACTGACTTTCAGACCCAAGGCTTTGGAGAGGCATTATCAGAAGGTGCGGCTGATCTGGAAGTGGGGACGGAAGGCCTCGCTGAACGTAGTGCCTTTAGGGTAGTCCAGCCCCCATCCCGCGTCGAACCCCAACACACCCATAAGCGGGATCTCGAAACGTATACCCGCGCCTATACCCTTCTTAAGCTCCGAAAGGTTTACCTGATCTATCCTTTCCCATGCGTTGCCCGCATCGAAGAAGGCAATCAGTGCGAGCTGGGGAATCACCTTCACCTTAAGCTCGGTGTTGAAAACTGTCATCGCACGCCCGCCGAGCAGCGCTCCCTTGGAAACCGTGCCCAGGGAGAGGTCGTCGTAGCCGCGTACAAAGCCGTCGTAGGACGTTCCTCCGGGCCGGAATCGCTCGTAGAGAGGAACCGTATCCGCCCGGGTGTAGCCGGTTACGTAGCCAACACGCATCTTCTGCGTTAAGACTATCTTGCGCTCCCAGGCTATGGGGAAGTTGATGTGTACGTCCGCTATCTCCTTGATGAAGTTAATATCCCCGCCCAGTGGGCCGCCGGCGAACTCTATTGACTGGTTGAAGTACGAACCTGACGAGGGATTGATGAAGTAGTCTCGCGAGTCGCGCACAAGACCGAATGTGGTGGAGATTGTGGTCTTGGGATAGGAAGCCGGATCGAATCCAAGGATTGGGGTGGAAGGGAAGGGGTGATTTCTAACGGAGTCAATGAATACCCGCTCAACCCGCAGCGTGACCCCGCCGCGAGTGTAATCAAGGGGCAGGGGTGTTGAGGTTTGAATAGAGCTACCAAGCGAGCGTTTATTGTACGAGGTAGCCTGGGCATCGCGGAGGTCGTACTGTTGTGTAGTATAGTAAAGGTCCCCGCCCAAGAGGACAGGTGTATCGAAGAGCCAGGGTTCGGTAAGCCCGATCGAAGCCTGGGTTTTTTTGTTGCCCTTCTCGAAATGCAGACGGCCGTTCTCGGCTCCGCCGAACACGTTTGGGTGAGAAACCTCCACGTAACCCATGATCCCTTCCGAGGCGTTGAAGGTAACTCCTGCACCGATTTGTCCGGACTGTTTCTCCTCTACCTCGAACACAAGGTCTATATCCGGTTCCTGACCTTCCAAAGTCTGTGGATAGAAACGAACGTCGCTGAACAGACCCAGGTTAAATATGTTGCGCTGGCTTCGTTCCACCTCGGAGTACTTGAAGATCGAGCCGGGCAGAAGCATGATCTGGCGGCGGATTGCGTTATCTCGAACGCTGCGGTTCCCCTTTATCACTACGCGTCTCACCCGTGCCGGTTCTCCCTCACTGATACGGTAGGCGACATCGACCGTATCCTCACGGAGGTTTTCGATTGGATCCACCGCCGCGTAGATGTAGCCCTGTTCCCAGTAGGCACGGCGGATTCTCTCAAGCGAGGCCTGGGCGCGCGCAAGGCTGTAAGGCTTGTCCTTTTCTAAAACCACAGCCTTTGCAAGGGTTGATTCTGCAATAACCTCGCGCCCATCGAAGCTGAACTCGCCCGTGTAGTAACGCCGTCCTTCATCGAGGTGTATCAGGATGTCAAGCCTGCCTGCTGAATCTATGGGCAGATCGGTTTCTGTGACCTCTGCGTCTATCCACCCCCTGTCGTGGTAGTACGTCTCTATGCTCTCAATGTCTTCCTTGAACTTCTTCTCGTCAAAGCGGCCCGACCGAATAATGAACCACTTCGAGCGGTTCTTCATCCTTCGCTTGAGTTTCCCTTCTCTAACATTCTCGTTGCCATCAAGGGATATGCTTGAAATCTTTACACCCCGGCCTTCCTCTATCTCGACTCGCGCGACCGCATAGCCTTCCTTATCGCCTTCGATCAGCCTGGTAGAGACCTTGGCCAGAAGATAGTTCTTCTTCTTGTACTGCTCGCGTATCCTGCGTTCCCAGTCGAAAAGCTGACGTGCGGTGAGCACCGCACCGGAATCGGCTTCGAGTTCCTTTAAGAGGGCTTTGGTCTTCAACCTGCGGTTGCCTACGATCTCTATCCTTTCGAGTCTTGGAGGCTGTTCTATCTGTATCGTGACCTGGACCTTTTCCTCAACAATGGTGGTATCTACGGCTACGTAATCAAAGTAGCCTGTAGAATAGAGCCTTCGGACCGCCTTTGATGCGAGCTCGTCGCTGTAAGGCATACCTGGTTGAAGTTCGGCCAGCGAGATAACGAGATTGGCATCAACCCCGGAGGGCAAAACCCGAATATCGCCTATGGGCAGCGAGAAAAGACCAAGTATCAGGAAAAGGTTCATCCGGTGGTCTCGAAGGCGAGCTTTGAGCCGGAGCGGTGTATCTTGATCTGGCGGCCGCCCTCCAGCTTTTTGCGCAGTATCTCCTCGGAGAGTGGATCCTCAAGCAGACGGCGCAGGGCGCGCTTTAAGGGCCTTGCTCCATACTGGGGATCAAAGCCTTGTTCTACCAGAAGCTCGCGGCTTTCCGCATCGAGCTTGAGGGTAAGCTCCTTGTCCTTGAGGCGTTCCTCTATCTCCGTCGTAAGGATATCAACGATCTTCAGCATTGCATCGCGATCAAGCGACCTGAAGACCACGGTCTCATCTACTCGGTTCATAAACTCCGGTCTGAAGACTCGTTTGACCTCCTCAAGAAGCCGATCGCGCATCCGCTCGTACGCGTCCGCGTCCTCGGCGTTGCCGTGGGAGAATCCGACCGGACCTCCCTGGCTTATGTCCGAAGTTCCTATGTTCGAGGTCATGATAATGATCGTGTTCTTGAAGTCTACCTTGCGGCCTAAAGAGTCTGTGATCTGTCCGTCCTCCATTATCTGCAGAAGCACGTTGAAGACGTCGGGGTGAGCCTTCTCGATCTCGTCGAAGAGTACTACGGCGTAAGGTCTGCGGCGAACGCGCTCCGTGAGCTGACCGCCCTCCTCGTATCCTACGTAGCCTGGAGGCGCTCCTATCAGTCGGGATACGTTGAACTTCTCCATGTACTCGGACATATCCACCCTAACGAGCGCGTTTTCGTCTCCGAACAGGAAGCGAGCCAGAGTTCTTGCAAGTTCGGTTTTGCCGACCCCGGTCGGGCCGAGAAAGATGAAGGAACCGATCGGCCTGCGTGGGTCCTTTACCCCGGCACGAGAACGCCTGATCGCACGAGCAACAGCCGCTATGGCGTGATCCTGCCCCACGATCCGTTTGGCGATCTCCGCCTCCATGTGCAGAAGGCGTTTGGACTCCTCTTCTTCAAGCTTGGACAGGGGAATGGAGGTCCAGCTGGAAACCACGTACGCCACCTCTTCCGGGGTAACCTGAGGGTACTCACCCTTCGATTCCAGCTCCTTCTGCTTCTCGCGCATGGTTTCCTTAAGGCGTTCTATCTCATCCCGCAGCTGCGCCGCCTCCTCGAAGCGCTGCTCGGTGACCGAGCGCTCCTTGCGGCGAGAAAGCTCGGCCACCTTCTCTTCCAGTTCGGCTATCTCCGGCGATAGCACGGGGTTCAAGAGCTTAACCCTGGCGCCTGCCTCATCTATGACGTCAATGGCCTTGTCCGGAAGCTGGCGGTCCGAGATGTAGCGATCCGAGAGGTATACCGCGGCATGTAGTGCGTCATCGGTGTAGCGAACCCGATGATGCTCCTCGTAGCGCTCCTTGAGGCCCTTGAGTATCTCAATGGTATCCGCGACCGTGGGAGACTCGACCATCACCGGCTGGAACCTGCGCTCAAGGGCGGAGTGTTTCTCTATGTGCTTGCGGTACTCCTCAAGCGTGGTCGCCCCTATACACTGCAGCTCGCCGCGAGCCAGTGCAGGCTTGAGTATATTGGAGGCGTCGATCGCCCCTTCTGCAGCACCGGCGCCCACTATGGTGTGAAGCTCGTCCACGAAAAGGATGACGTTTTCACTCGCAGCTATCTCCTTGAGTATCCCCTTCAGCCGCTCCTCGAACTGGCCGCGGTACTTCGTACCTGCGACTATAGAAGCCATGTCAAGGGCAAGGATACGTGCTTTGCGCAGCGCCACCGGTACCTCGCCAGCGACGATCTTCTGTGCCATCCCTTCCACGATTGCGGTCTTGCCAACACCGGCCTCGCCGATAAGGGCCGGGTTGTTCTTCTTGCGCCGGGAAAGTATCTGGACAATACGCTCTATCTCCTTTTCCCGACCGATTATCGGATCAAGTTTTCCTTCCTTGGCAAGAGCGGTAAGGTCGCGCGCAAAGTGCTCGAGTAAAGGTGCTTTGGACTTGCGTTTGCGTTCCTTCCCCGCAGGTACTCCAAGGATGCGAGCTATCTCTTCCCTTATCGTATCCAGATCGATCCCCATCCCAATAAGAACCTGTGAGGCGACGCTTGTCTCGGCACGCAGAAGCCCCAGGAGAACGTGTTCTGTGCCCACGTAGTTGTGGTTCATGGCACGCGATTCCTCGATCGCGTAGTTGATCACCGCACGAGCGTCCTCGTCGAAGGGGATCTCGTTGAACGGTATGGTTATATTGCCTTCTTCAAGTGAAGCAACGAGATTCTCGCGTACCTCGTCAAGATTGACCGCGAGGTTGGCAAGAACCTGGGCCGCAGCGCTTTCCCTTTCACCGATCAGGGCAAGGAGGATGTGTTCAGGCCCTACGTGATCGTGCCTTACGCGGATTGCCTCGCGGCGTGCGTTGTTGAATATCCGACGCACGCGCTGGGTGAACTGTTCATACATACGAACCTCTTATCCCAAAGGACGCAAAAGCTACCAAGAAGGTTACTTCTTAGGGGTGATAGCGGTAACTTCGAGGTCTGTAAGGCTATCTCGATAGCCTATCTTGCGTCGGTATCCCTTGCGTCTCTTGAACTTGTAGACAATCACTTTCTTTCCCCGGTGATGACCGAGCACCTTTGCCTCAACCGAGGCCTTTGGGGACAGCCTGAGTTCTTTTTCGTCCCGAAGAAGCTTCACATCGGAGAACTCCAGCTTCTCACCCGGTTTATTGGGTAGTTGCGGGACGGTAATTCGATCCCCTGGTTTAACCTTGTAATCGAAACCGGCTATCTCTACGATTGCATACATCAGTTGCCTCCGGTGGTGTCGGGGAGTATAATCCGTCCGGGCACTTCCTGGGGTGCTTTTTGCTCTTGCCCCTGGACCGGCTGGGCAGACTGAGGGATGGGTGCGGTCTGCTGGGGCTGGGCGCTTGGCACAGGGGCTTTGCTAATACTCCCTGCAGTCCCGGAGAAAAGCACTAATAACAGACTTGTCAGAAGGAACACCCCTCCCAGAATAGCCGTTATTCGGGTCATGAATGGTGCGACCCCTGAGGAGCCGAAGATCTGCTCGACTCCGGCGCCGCCGCCTCCTCCACCTCCAAAAACACCTGCTATTCCACCCTTGGTGCGTTGCTGAATAAGCACTACCACCACAAGCAAGAGGCTGAGCAGGATGTGCAGAACGAAAATCGCGATGAATACGACTTGCATAGCTAGTGATTCCTCCTTTCAATGGCACGAGCTATGAGTTCGGCGAACGATGCGGCGGAAAGCGACGCTCCGCCCACAAGGCCGCCGTCAAACTCCTCGCTTGATGCAAGGTCGGCAACGTTGGCAGGCTTCAGGCTTCCCCCGTAGAGTATGCGAATACCCTCTGCCTTTGAACCGAATCTTGCAGCCAATCTCTCTCTTATAAAACGATGCACCGTCTCCACATCGCCAATCTCCGCACGCCTCCCGGTTCCTATCGCCCACACGGGTTCGTAGGCCGCAATCGCCGGAGGCTCCTCAATATCTGCACACGCCAGCTCCAGCTGCCTTCGAAGAACCTCATCGGTCTGTCCCTGCTGGCGCTCCTGCTCGGTCTCGCCGACGCAAAGTATCGGAACGAGACCGCTTGCAATCACCCGCGCCAGCCTTTTGGCCACCATCTCGTCCGATTCGCCGAACACGTGCCTTCGTTCCGAGTGGCCTACTATCACGTAGGTGCATCCCAGTTCCTTTAGCGCCGAGGTCGAGATCTCACCCGTAAAAGCACCGGTCTGGGCCCAGTGGGCGTTCTGCGCACCCCAGGCTATGTTTGAACCCGTAAGTGCTTCGGCCACCGCAGCAATCGAGGTAGCCGGCGGGCAGACCGCTATATCTGCCTCCCTTATACCATCTAAACGTTCGCGCAGTTCGCGCGCCAGTTCGCGCGCCTCGGACGGGGTGGTATGCATCTTCCAGTTCCCGATCATAGCCAGTCTTCTCATCTATGATTATATATGGGTAAACCGCTGTGTCAACCTATCGGCCCCTGCGGTTTCATGCTGCGATCTTTTGTCCTGAAAGGACAAATCGAAAGGGCCGATTAGCCCGTCCCTCCCTGTTCTATGCCCCGATCTTTCGCCAATAGGGCGAAAGGAGGGTTAAAATTTTAGCTGAAGCTGGGCTATTATCTTGTCGTTGTCGATATCGTTTCTTTCCTCCGTAATCATCCGATAGCACAGGGCAAGCTTTGCCTTGTCTGCGGGCAACAAGTGCAGGTTGATACCTGCGGTGATAATGCTGCGCGAGTCGCCGTCCGCGTCGGTATTCGGATCGGCCACCTCGTAGCGCACCGCAGGCTGAACACCGTGAATCCAGTCGAGAGGAACGGAAAACATCCAGCCAGCCTCGGCGTAGTAGGT
>DAOVCF010000022.1 GCA_030670165.1 Candidatus Stahliibacteriota bacterium
CGCTATCCCCGCGTTCGCGTTATTGACTCTGAAGGAGGATATGGGTCTCGTGCTTTTGGCCATTGGGATATACGCCCTGGTTAAGCGACGCTGGATTCTAGGGTCGGTGATGGCGGTGATCGGAATCGCCTGGCTGCCATTCGTGCTGTTCATCGTTCTGCCTTGCTTCCGTGCACCCGGCCAGGGTGAGTTGATCTCTGCCCACTACGCGAGCCTGGGATCGAACGCCGCAGAGATCATCTCAAGTATCCTCAGGCGACCCTGGATTATCTTGACCCAGACCTTTGGACAACCTGGAAAACTCTTGACAGTGGCTTTGCTTGCTGCATCCGTGGGGGCCCTCGCCCTTACAAGATGGGAGGCCGCACTTATCTTACCCTTGCTACTCGCCCACCTGCTCTCCGATGGCCCCCACCAGTCGAGCTTAACCTGCCAGTACTCGGCAGGGATACTGCCTTTGCTTTTCTTCGCTTCGATAAAAGGAATAAGGAGGATAAAGCTGCCTGTCGTCTGGATACTGGCGGGGTTGGCGATTCCTGCTTTGGTTTTGCGATTCCCGAACCCGTTCAAGATGGGGGTGGATTTCCAGCGAACCGCATCAATCTATCGTTCGATGGAAAGGATTCCGGCATCCTCTTCGGTGTCAGTAAGCAACAACCTTGCACCACACGTTGTCAATCGAAAGGACGTTGTTCTCTATCCACAGACCAAGGATGCGGATTACGTGCTGATTGATCTTGAGGGAAACATCTACCCTGCCGAGTGGGAGACTCGGTATGAGGATGCTCGCAGGCTAACCCGAGGCTACGATACTTTGACTGCCCAGGACGGTCTTCTGCTCTTAAAACTCAAGAAAACACAAGAACCAGATTAAATTCGGTGGAGTGGGGCGGAGTTTAACAGGTAAGCGGACTACTTCTCGCCCACAAGCTGCACGTGAAGGGTTCGATTGCGGGGGCGGTTGTCGAAGTCTAAGAACACCACCTGCTGCCAGGTCCCGAGTATCAGCTTGCCGTTGCTGAAGGGAATTGAGGTAGACGCTCCGATAAGTGCTGCGCGCAGGTGGGAGAATCCGTTGCCGTCTCCCCAGGCAGCGTCGTGATGGTAGGATTTGTCTGATGGCGTGATCTTCTCCAGAACCTCGCAGAGATCGGCAAGTACGCCCCGCTCGTACTCGATGGTGGTTATCCCGCCCGTGGAGCCCGCAAGGATCACGCTTAATACACCCTCGCGCAGCCCGCTTTCTGAAAGTATCTCCCGAAGCTGGGGTGTAATGTCGTGAACGTCCGAGAACCCCTTGGTGCTCAAGTTGATTTTGTCTGAATAGACTGCCATAATTCAACCTTGGCCCAAAAGCTTTGCCGCCTGAGGACTTAATTCCCGGTAACCTAGCTCAAAGGCCCGCATGAACTGTGCCCGAGCCTTCTCCTTTTCACCGAGCGCCAGGAGCACCTCGCCCTTGTGGTATATTGCCGATGCGTCGGTGGGATCGGCTGCAAGCGCACGTTCGAGATGTCCCAGCGCCTTCTCGGTCTCGCCAAGATAGAGCAGCGCTATACCGAAGTCGCGCCACTGCCATGCGGCGATCTTGCCCTTCTTTTCTTCACTAAGTGATTCGTAGGCCTGTACCGCTTCGGTATACCTGCCCAGTTCGAACGCCGAGGACGCCATCACCTGAATAGCGGTGAGATTGCGTTTGTCTTTTGCAAGTATATCAGTGGCCTTCTGGATCGCCTCTTCAAGTCGTCCCAGATAGCTGAGCGCCTCGGCATAGTAAAGAAGCGTCTTTTGGTCCGAGATCCCAAGGGCATGAAGCTGTTGAAACTCATCGGCCACCTTGTCGTACTCGCCGTGTTCGTGATAGAAGAAGAGTTTTGAAAACAGCGTTTCAGGATCAAGAACTACTATCTGGTCTGCTCCTTTGAAACGCGCGATCTCCGCGCCTTTGCGGACAATCTCAAGCGCACGGAAGCGATCAAACCCCTTGGTAGAGCTATCAAATATCACCGCACTGAAGGTCGCCTTATCGCGTGCGGCAAAGTTCCGTTTGAGTTCTGTAAGCTTTTCAATAACTCCCTTGGCTTCTGCTACAGAGGGTAGGAATCCGATGAACTCGCTTGAGATGGTACTTACAACATCACCAGGGACGGAAAGCTTCTCCAGCTCCGCGGCAAGGCTGCTGTATAATTCCTTAAGGGTTGCGGATCCCCTCTGCTCACGGATGGTGGCAAGGTTATCGAAGAACAAAAGGACGAGTATGAGCTTCTCCCGTTCCTGACTCTCCCGCAGTCTGGCTTCAAAAAGCGAACGCGGCGAAAGGACGCTGTCCCTGCGGCGGTCACGGCGTCTTCTGTCACTTGGTCTGCGCCTGCCGCGCTCGGAAGGCGGAACCCACCGCAGGAAAAACCCCGGGGCGGGGATGAATATCTCAGCACCCCGACGCATGGCAAACGAAACCTGGGGCTGGCACATGATTACCTCAAGCTCGCCCAGTGAAAGCTTCGGGAAGTATCCGATGACCTTTTGCTGCGAACCAGGCTGGATTATAGGTTCCGAGCCGGTGAACTTGCGGTTATCGTAGACCAGGAACACGTCTCCAACGTCTACCCCCATATCCGAACCAAGGTCAAGGGTAACGATGCCTGTGCGCTCGTCGTAGTCTATAACCGTCCCCCCCTCTGCCAGGATCCGCTCAAACGCCATCACCCGATCCCGCCCCAGTTTCTTGGCCACGTAGGTGGCCACGTCGGCCCGCTCATACAGCTGATCAAACTCACCAGGCAAAGACTGCTCAGAGGCCCGCAGGATAACCGCACTGTCTGCAGTGGCGATCCCGATGCTTGCCGTCACCTGGGGTGAAGAAGGCATCTTGAAATCAGGGTTTGCCCTGCGGTAGCGCTCCACCTCCTCCGCAGTAGGTATCTTTGCTTCTCTTATAAACTTACACAACTCTTCTCCAAGGGATTGGGCCTCGTTCGCGGAAAGATAGGGAACCAGTGCCCCGAATTCCTCGCCGCCCAAGCGGGCGAGCAGAACTTCTCCAGATTCGCTCTCGGCAAAGAAGGAACGCACCTGCCGTGCG
This sequence comes from Candidatus Stahliibacteriota bacterium, assembly GCA_030670165.1. GTDB lineage: Bacteria > Hydrothermota > Tepidihabitantia > B3-TA06 > B3-TA06 > B3-TA06. The sequence continues at coordinate 3,083 of DAOVCF010000022.1, forward strand.
AAGGAGCGCAGTACCTCATCCCCAAAGCGATGCCCTAGGGTATCGTTAATTCCCTTGAAGTGGTCAAGATCAATGTGGAAGAAGGAAAGCGAGGGGCTTCGCGGTTTGCGGCTACGATCCCTGGGGGTGGAGGATTTAGCATCCTTCTTGATCCGATTAGCCATCTCTAGCATCTGGGTTCTGAACGCCTCCTTCTTCAAGAAACCGGTAAGGCCGTCCCGATCTCGTTCCTCCTCCAGTACGAAATTACGCATCAGAAGAGCAAGTAACCCTGAAATCTTTCCAGGATCCAATCCGGAGTCTTCTTTGAATGAGACGGCGGCCACAAGTCGTCCCCTTCCTCTTAGGGCGAGCAAAAGCTTGCCTTCGTGAATCTTTTGCGAGGCGTGACCCAAAACCTCCCTTAAGGCCTCCATGCTAACACCTCTATCGGCGGACTCAGAAACCTCCTCGTTGAGAATGAAGCTAACCCCTACAAGCTTCGCGTTAAGATCCCGAAGCACTCGGTTAGTCTCCTTACGGAACTCTTCAAGTGAACGACTCACGACACAGTCTATCCTGACTCAAGCTCGCTGTCAAGTAAAAAACTATCATCAGACTGCCTGCGGGGCTGGCATGATGTTGACAAAACCCACGCTAGCGTTATAATTCTCTACCTTATGAAGGAGGATTATCAATGAAGGTTAGGATTGATGAGGAAGCCTGCATAGGTTGCGGCGTGTGTGCGGATAGCTGCCCACAGGTCTTTGAACTGAAGGACGATAAGGCAGTCGTTATCGAAGGCGCAAACTGCGACGAGGCTGGATGCTGCCAGGAGGCGGCTGATTCCTGTCCTACTGAAGCGATTATCATCGAAGAGTAGTTGTCTCAAAGGCTAGTGGAATAAAGAATCGGGGAAGCTTTGCTTCCCGCTTTTTATCCATTGAAAACCGCCCCCGGATGGGGGCGGTACAGGAGGTGTTTCTGAGGAGGGCTGTTCTTATTATAATCACTAATATACCCGTGTCAAGTCCAGGCGGAGAGGCAACAAAGCCCCCAGGTAAGATATCTAAAGAGCCGGTTAAAAAGCTCATATTTACAGCTGCCATTTAATCCTATTGATGGATCGGCTGATTAATAAGTGGTAGAAACACCTCTTTTCTCGGAGCCTTGCATCGACCCAGAGATTCGAAAGGAGTTGTTAGCCACAATTGTGGAAATAGCTATGAAGAGCCACAGAAGGATGTGGTGTTGTGTAGAGAGAAACAGGTGGGCTAGAAGTGAGCCTGAAAATCCAACAATAAGACCCTCTGTCATTAAAGAGTGGGAACGGTCACCCTGTGTTATATAGTGTTTGCAGGTAAACCAGAGGTTTCTTAAAGAGAAGAAGATCACCGCTACAAAAGGAAGAAAACCCACCAAACCGGTACCTGAAAGGATCTCGAGATAGGAGTTGTGGATAACAGGGTAGACGATGTGAGGTGTTATGGCAGAATAAAATCTAAAGGCATGATAAAAACAATCCGCACCGATCCCCAGGATCGGATGATCGATAAACATCCTTACCGCTGTTTTTGCGAAATAGAACCGCCAATCTATGGATGCTACCCTGGCTGCTGTAAAAAAAGATTTAGTGGTAAGCCCGGACGCGAAAAACTTGGCAAAGCCCAGATAGAGCAGAGCGATCGAGGCCACCGCAACCAGCGGGAAGATATAGAGCTTCTTCTGACGCCAATAGAGAATAAACTGGACAGGAAGCAGGACAAGAATCATGCTGCGCGAATAGGTTAAAGGGACAGCCACAGTCATTGCGAGGTAGGCCCCGAAATAGAGCCACTTTTGCCATCTCTTTCGGGCAGCGAGGCCGAAGTAAAAAGCAAGGCACAGGAAGGGCAACAGCCAGAATCCAAAGTAATTGGGATCGACAAGCGTTCCTGTAACCCTCAAAAGCGGCGTGCTGACCATTTTTTGAATCACCGCTATAACCGCCTCTACTGCAAGCACTGTGATCAACACATCTAAGACGGTCCTGAGGCGTTTTTCAGTAGCAAAGACATTTATGAACACCCAGTAGGCCATGACGTTGCCGAAGTAAAGACCAACTCCTCTGAAGGCCCCTTCGAGTTCAAAAAACGCGAGAAGTGAAAGCACACATCCTGCAAAAAAAAGTAAAATCGAGCCACCCAACGCAGTAACCTTGAATCTTGGGGAATGTTTGGACAGGAGAATCGAAGGAACGGATAGGGCAACCATAATCAACCCTGCGAAACGAACGAAACTGCCCGTTGGCAGGGATTCGCTGATAATGTAAGCGAACGGCATCACGGCGAAATACAAGACCCAAAAAGGATAAGGATTAACCAAACATAAAATTAACAAAAGAAGAGCAACTGGAGCCACCGCTATAATAATACCGGTTATGCCTGAGACAAAAACTCCAAGCACAATGGCAAGCACCAACGCCCCCAGCAAGGCGAGTGCAATCCAAAAAGGCTCACGTGAGAATCGCTCAACGCTCATCCTCTTGAGACCAGCCACTTGTCTTGTCACCTCGCTACGATAAACATACCTAACTCTACTGCGTTCGGCCTGGGTTGTCAAATTCTTATCTGGTGAGATGAAGATGGTCCAGATTTAACTTGATCTGGTAACCCTCCAAAATAGAGAAGCTTGACGCGGCAATAATCATCCATATAATCATCGGATGATTTGGTCAAGATCGCTGGTGCCGACGCTGCGGGAAAATCCGCGTCAGGCTGAGAATCTGAGTCACCGCATCCTATTACGGGCAGGTTTTGTCAGGCCCTTAGGGTCCGGGCTTTACAATCTTCTGCCATTCGGGCTGCGCGTGACGCAGAAGATCACCCAAATAATCCGCGAGGAGATGAACCGCATCGGCGGGCAGGAGATGTTTCTTTCAGCCCTTTCTCCGCGCTCGCTGTGGGATAAGTCCGGCCGATGGGATGCCTACGGCGACGATATGTTTCGATTGCGCGATCGCAAGGCTCAGGACATGGCTCTCTGCCCCACCCACGAGGAGATCGTGGCGCTTATAGCATCCAAGGAGCTTCGTTCCTACAAGGAGCTTCCGCAGATCTGGTATCAGTTCCAGACCAAGTTCCGTGACGAGCCGCGCCCCCGCGGAGGGGTGCTTCGAACCCGCCAGTTCACCATGAAGGACTCATACAGCTTTGATCTGGACTATGAGGGTCTGGATCGTTCCTTCAATCTGCATCACGAGGCGTACTCGCGTGCTTTTACACGTATGGGGCATCGTTTCTTTGTCGTTGAGGCCTCAGGCGGCCTCATGGGTACAGGTGAGTCGGCCGAGTTCATGGTAGAGGCCTCCTCAGGCGAGGATACCTCGTTTGTGTGTCCTGGATGCGAGTACAGGGCAAACGCCGAGGTGGCCCAGGGCAAACCCATCCCGGCCCCTACGCTTGAGGCCAAACGAGAGAAAATCCATACCCCTGGCCTTAAAACTGTGGAGGAGGTCGCAGGATTCCTGGATGTCAAGCCCTCCCAGTTGGTCAAAAGCCTCTTATATATGAGAGGGGGTAAACCTCTGTTGGTACTCTTGAGAGGGGACTACGAGCTGAGCGAGGAAAAGCTCAAGCGTACGTTCGGCGAGGACATCGTCCCGGCCACCGATGAAGATGCCAGACGTTATATGGGTGCTTCATTGGGGTTCCTTGGACCGCAGGGTATAGAAGTAGCGACCTATGCAGACAAGAGCCTTGAAGGTTCTGATATCTATGCAGTGGGAGCCAACGAAGACGACTACCACATCGTGGGTATAAGCCTTTCAGGGGAGGCGAATATCCGCGAGTACCTGGATCTACGCAGGGTGCGGGCCGGTGATATATGTCCGAAATGCGATGCGGTGCTTACCGAAAAGAACACCATCGAGCTGGGGCATATCTTCAAGCTGGGCACCAAATACTCGGAGGCGATTGGGGCGAGGGTTGTAGACGAGAAGGGTGCCGATCGCGCCATCGTGATGGGTTCCTACGGGATAGGGATAGAGCGCTCAATGGCCGCCCTCGTGGATCAGTATTACGCAGATGAGCGCATGGCATGGCCTGTGACGGTGGCTCCATACGAGGTTGAGGTTATATCACTGGGAGAAGCGGAGGTCTCATCAAAGATATATGATGAGTTGAGCGAGATAGGTGTTGAAGCGGCTCTTGACGATCGTGATGTAACACCGGGCGTCAAGTTCGCGGACGCGGACCTGGTGGGTATTCCCTACAGGATCGTAGTAGGACCCCGCGGATTAAAGCAGGGAAAGGTTGATATAAAGAACGTGGCGACTGGCGAGATCATCACGGTTCGCAAGGAGGATGCGGCAACCAAGGTAAGAGAACTCTTAACCAAGGAAAAGAAAGATGTCGGCAGTAGTTGAAAGCCTGGCAAGAGTGATCGGGAACGTGGTCAAGGAGCACGGGTGCAATCTTTACCATCTGGAGCGCAAAGGCAGCAGGCTCCAGGTATACGTGGATAAAAAGGGCGGGGCCACGCTAGCCGATTGCGAGGAGATAAGCTGCGCCTTAAGCCTGAGGCTTGCCGCTGCCAGTGACAAGTGGCGTAACCTGGCTCTTGACGTCTCCACCCCAGGTATTGAGCGCAAGCTTTATACCCCGGCACACTACCGCGGCGCCGTGGGGGAACGTCTGCGCGTAAAGATCGAGGGGGAGGTAATTGAAGGTCGCCTCAAGGGATCAGACGAGGAAGGTATATTAATTGAAACCGAAGCCGACGTGGGCCGCCGGCTTACATACAACGAGGTCCTCTCGGCCCAGGTGCAGAGAACCACCGGGGAACTCTTCAAAAGGAGATAGATGGAATCAGAGATCACACGGTTGGTAACGCAACTTGCACGCATAAGAAACGTTGAGGTAAGTTATGTTTACGACACACTGCAGGAAAGCATTGTATCCGGTCTGAAACGGCGCTTCGGCCGTGATGTGCGTCATGACGTCAATGTAGATCCTGAGACGGGCAAGATAGAGGTCGCGATCGTCCAGACCGCGGTCGAACGCGTGCAGGACGTAAGTCAGGAGATATCTCTTGAGGAGGCCCGCCGGATCAATCCGGAGGTTAAGGAAGGCGAGGATGTACGTATCCAGATTCCCTTGCAAGAGGTCGGGCGAGTTGCCATACAACGCACCGTGGATGAACTTACCCACCGCCTGCGCGAGGCCGAACGCACAAAGCTCTTCAACGAGTTCATAAAGAAGAAGGGGGAGATTATCTCAGGCACCATTCATAAGATCGAAAAGGAGGAGATCCTGGTCAACCTGGGGCCTATCTATGGAATCCTGCCCCTGCGCGACCAGCTCAAAACCGATCACCACCAGATCGGGGTCCCATTCAAGTTTTATGTTCTAAGGATTCAGCGTACCCCAATCGGGCCCAGGGTCTATCTTTCCAGAACCCACCCCGAGTTCTTAAGGAGGCTTTTGGCTCGCGAGGTGCCGGAGATTCAGCAGGGGATCGTGGAGATCAAGAACGTGGCAAGGATCCCCGGGGTTCGTTCCAAAGTCGCCGTCACCAGCCACGACGAGAAGATCGACCCGATCGGCGCGTGTGTCGGCTACCGCAAGGTGCGTATCCAGAGCGTCACCAAGGAACTCTCGGGCGAGAAGATAGATATCATCCAGTGGAACCCTGACCAGAAGATCTTCATCGCCAGGGCCATGAGTCCGGCACTGATCAAGGAGGTTATAGAAGAAGAAGGGACGTACACGGTCGTAGTCCCGGACGAGGAGTTCTCCAAGGCGATCGGTCGAAAGGGACAGAATGTGTGGCTCGCTTCGCTTCTGTCCAACTCGAAGCTGGATATCCTCAAAGAATCCGACTACCGCAACCGGCTCTTCAGCCAGCGCATGGCCCAGATCATGGTCGAAACACTTGATTTCCTTTCTGAAGAAACCAGGCAAACACTCCTTGAGGCAGGCTTCACAACGGTCATCTCCCTGTTCGAACAGACGTCTACAGAGGCAGCCAAGATTCTCGGCTGGGACCCGACCCGCATAGAGCAGCTCAAGACCCAGATACGCGAGCAGCTTGAGAAACGTGAGCTCGAGCGCAAGCTCTTCGAGAAGAAGAAGCTTGAGGAGATGCGAGCGGTGGAGAGCGAGCTCTCAGAGAAGGCCGTGACCGAAGAAAGCAAGGAGGAAGAACCTGCGGTAGAGGAACCCCCGCAGACTGAGGGTGCCCTTAAACCAGAGGAGTCTATGAAATCCAAGAAAGAAGCAGAGATATCCGAAGACGCCCCGCAGTCTGAAGAGCCAGCACCGCAAGAGGAGGAGCAAAAAACCACCGCTGAAGAGAGTAAGGGGAGCGAAGATAAGGAGTCGGAAGAGGAGGATAAGTAGTGGCTTCCCGTAAGCTTAAGCTCTTTGAGGCGGCCGAGGAACTGAAGCTTTCAAGCGAAGCGCTCGGCCGCATGATGAAGGGGCTTGGCTTTAAGGAACGAGGGTACACATCCTACATAACGCCCGAGGAGTTCGAGGCGGTAAAGACGAGGCTGCGTGAGGAAAAGCAGAAGATAAAACGTTCGATGAAGAAGTCAAAACCTGCCAAACGGTCACCCTCCGTACGGAAGCCAAGAAGACTTTCGGAAGAAGCGGTCCAGAAGGCAATCAAGCAGACCCTTGCCCGGATGGATCACAAACGTCCCAAGAAGAGAGGCGGCAAACGCCCTCGTCCATCTCGTAAGATTCGCAGAGCAGAGGAACAAACCAAGATATTTGAGCAGGCCAAAGAACCCGCTCGCGCTTTGCGAGAGGCAGCGGTCAGTGAATATATGAGCGTTTCAGAACTTGCCCACGCCTTCGAAGTCCCACCGGCCGAGATCGTCAAACGCTGCGTCCAGATGGGCGTGTTCGTAACCATCAACCAGCGCCTGGATATGGACACGATCTCTATCCTAGCGGAGGAGTTCAACGTTAAGATCGAGGTGGAAGCGGAACCCGTTCTGCGAGGAAGAGAGGAGGAGGAATCCCTCGATGTAAAAACCCGGCCGCCAGTGGTGGTAGTTCTGGGGCATGTGGATCATGGAAAGACAACCCTCTTGGACTACATCCGCGAAACCCGGGTGGCGGCACAAGAGGCGGGCAAGATCACCCAGCGTATAGGTGCATACACCGCGCGGATAAAGGACTTTAAGATCGTCTTCCTGGACACCCCGGGGCATGAAGCCTTCACCGCCATGCGTGCACGAGGTGCCTCGGTAGCAGATATCGCGCTGTTGGTCGTGGCCGCAGACGACGGCATAAAGCCACAGACCATAGAAGCCATCAATCACGCCAAGGCCGCGGACTTGCCGATAATCGTAACCATTACTAAAATGGATATTGAGACAGCCGATCCTGATAAGGTTAAGAGCCAGCTCACCGAGCATAACATCGTAGTTGAGGAATATGGCGGCAATACAATAGCAGTCCCTGTCTCAGGTGTAACCGGCGAGGGTGCCGACGACCTTCTGGACGCCATTCAGGTTACAGCCATTGAGCTTAATCTTAAGGCTCCCTACGATGGTAAGGCAAAAGGTGTGGTGGTTGAGTCGAAATTGGACACCTCCAAAGGGACGATTACCACCATCATAGTAAATCGGGGAACCCTGCACCGAACAGATCCCTACATATGCGGCGAGTGGTGCGGGCGAGTGAGGGAGATGACCGACGAGAGCGGTAAACGTCTGGCTGAGGCCTCGCCTGGAACGCCGGTTCAGGTCCTGGGGATCGGTGGGATCGTAGAACCCGGTGAGACGTTCGAGGTGGTAGCCTCGGAACGCAACGCGCGCGAACTTGCCCAGCGACGCAAGCTCATGCGCCGTGAACGCACCCTTGCGGCATCCTCCAAGCTCTCACTCGAGGCCATCCAGCAGCAGATACAGGAAGGAAGAGTCAAGGAGCTTCGTATCGTTCTCAAGGGAGACGTCTACGGATCGGTCGAGGCACTTACCTCTTCCTTTGAGGGCCTTTCCATTGAGGAAGTGAAGGTGAAGGTAATTCACGCCGGGGTGGGAGCGATAAACGTAACCGACGTAAACCTGGCTGAAGCGTCCGGGACGGTGATCATAGGCTTCCACGTAACCGCCCATGCCGATGCCCGCGACCAGGCCAAGCGCGATGGGATCGAGATCCGCAACTACAACGTAATCTACGACGCAATAGACGACATCCGGGCCGCGATGCTCGGTATGCTTGAGCCGGAAGAAGAAGAGGTAAGCCTGGGTCGTGCCGAGGTACGCCAGGTATTCCACGTATCCAGGATAGGCACCGTAGCCGGTTCGTACGTCACCGAAGGGAAGGTTACGCGTGACGCCAAGGTGCGCGTCTATCGGGGTAACAATCAGCTTACCGAATCCGAGATCGCCTCCCTGCAGCGGTTCGAGAAATCGGTCAAGGAGGTCGAGGCCGGATACGAGTGCGGAATACGAATATCAGAGTGGGACGATCTCGAGGAGGGGGACACCCTTGAATTTTACACTATCGTGAAGCTGGAAAGAACATGATCGGACTTTTGGAGATAGAGCTTCTAAACAACGCCTCTCGTTCCCTGAAGGACAAGAGACGTGATCTCAAACGACTGGTGGATAATCTTCACTCCGAGTTCAACGTAGCGGTTGCAGAGATTGACGGTCAAAACACCTGGCAGCGAACCAAACTGGCGGTGACCGCGGTCTCAAACGATGCACGACACAACTCACAGGTGCTCGAACGGATCATCTCAAGGATAAAAAGAAAGCACCTGGCCTGGCAGCTTCTGGACTACAGCATCAGGGAGGTGTACTGATGGTTAAAGATCGAGCGCGCCGCGCAGCCGCGCTCATCAAACAGAACGTGGCCTGTATCCTGCTTCAGGAGTTCAACCGTCCGGAAATGCAGTGGATAACCATCACCGACTGCGTCATGACGCGAGACCTCAAAAGGGCGGATCTCTACTTCTCAACCATCGAATCGAATCTTGCCCACGAGAGGGCCCTGGCGGTGCTCGAGGAGGAAAAAGGCCCAATCAAGCGTGAACTCGCTTCGCGAATCACAATCAAGTACATGCCCGATCTGCGCTTCATATGGGATGAAACCGTGCTTATAGAGAAAAAAATCCGGGAGATACAAGATGAACGCTCAAGAAGTACTGAACGAGATACGTAAAGGAAAGAGATTTCTGGTCGCGGGTCACATCGATCCCGACGGAGATACCATAACCTCTACTCTCCTTATGGGTCGGCTCCTCAAGCATCTGGGCAAGGGTTATACCCTCTACATTCGCGATTCCATCCCTGAAAAGTTCGGTTTCCTAGCTGGAATCGGCGAGATAAAGCAATCGATTGAAGGTCTTGAGCCGGACACGATTATAACCCTCGACGCCCCGAATCTTGAGAGGGTAGCACTACCAAAGCCCAGAGCCAGGGTGATCAACATAGATCATCATCAATCCAACGAGCGCTTCGGTGACGTAAACTGGCTTGAGGTTGATCGCGGTGCGGCATGCCTTATGGCCTTCGAGCTTCTGCGGCTTGCCGGTGCACCTTTAGGGAGCCAGGAGGGCGAGATGGTCTTTACCGGGCTCTTTACCGAGACCGGAGGATTTGTGCTGCCTAACGTATCGGCAGAGGTCCTAAGGATATGTGCCGATGTTATGGAGCATGGGGTCAACGCATCGGACATTGCATTCAGGATGACCGCCCGCGACGAGCGGAACCTTGCTCTGTTGGGCGAGGTACTGGCAACCCTGAAGATAACGGACGGGATCGCCACAATAGAACTCACCGAAAAGATGCTTGACGACGTGGGATTGGGGCACGATGAACACGACTCGGACAGCTTTATCCGCTATCCCTCCTCGATACCAGGGATAAAGGTAGCCATCTTTTTCCGCGAGATGCGTCAAGAGGGCACGGTTAGGATGAGCTTTCGTTCTTTAAGCGGGGCGGATGTGGACAGGATCGCCTCGCGTTTTGGAGGAGGAGGTCACCCTGCGGCGGCCGGGGCCAAACTCAAGGGTTCATACGAGGAGGTAAAGGAACGGGTAATAGAGGAAACCAAGAGGTATCTTGCGTGCGAGGAGGGTTAGCGCTCCATAAACCCCGAGGCATAAGCTCGTTCGATGTGATCCGAAGGCTTCGGCCGATCATTGGGGAAAAAACGAAGATAGGACACGCTGGCACGCTTGATCCGGCGGCCCAGGGTTTATTGCTGATCCTGGTCGGCGAAGCGACGAGGGTTCAGAATCTCCTTAAGGATCTGGACAAGGAGTATGAGGCTGTGGTAAGACTAGGGGTAAGAACGGATACATTAGACGCTGAAGGGAAAGTGCTGGAGGAGGTTGAGGTTCCACCTCTGGATGAAAAACCGATCAGCAGCGCTCTGGACAGGCTCACAGGTGAAAGGATGCAGCAGCCACCCCGCTACTCCGCGCTGAAGGTCAAAGGCCGAAGGGCATACGATATGGCTCGCTCGGGTGAGGAGTTCGAGCTACCCGAACGAAAGGTAACGATATACGAGATCGAACTTTTATCATGGCAAAATTCCTTACTTGAGATCCGCACAAGGGTCTCGTCCGGCACCTATATCCGGTCTCTTGCTCGAGAGATAGGCGAAGAGCTGGGGCTTCCGGCATCGCTTTCCGCTTTGACTCGTACTCGGATCGGGAGATTCGAGATCAACGATGCCTTGCCTCTTGACAATATCACTATCGAGGGTATAAGAAAGTCTATGATCCCGATAGAGGAGCTTCTTTCTCACCTGCCGCAGGCAGAGGTCTCGGAGGAGAACGCATCGCGTCTGCTTCAGGGCAAGCCGCTATCTAAAGGTATTGATCCCGAACTCCTCGATGCTCCGAGTTCTGTAGTCTTCTCCCGGGATCGCCGTCAGGCTTTCCTATGTGAACCTAGGGATGGCAAGCTCTGTTCGCGACGCCTTATATACAACAATGGAGAAAGCGTTGGCTGATCGAGCTGCAGTCATAGGCTCCTTCGACGGGGTGCATAAAGGGCACGCAGTACTTATCAAGGCCCTGCTGAAAGAAGCGAAGGCAAGGGACCTTCAGACGATAGCCGTAACCTTTGATCCACCGCCATCACTCTACTTCAACCCCAACTTTAACTTTCTCCTCTCTACAAGGGAAGAGAAAGCCGAGCTTCTTCGCTCACACGGGATAAGCGAGGTGATATTCCTTGATTTCACCAAGGTCGTGGATGAAGAACCGCAGGTTTTTATCAACAAGGAGCTTCTGCTGCGCCGGATAAGATTCGTGGTGGTTGGTGAGGAGTTTCGCTTCGGTTACAAGCGCCGCGGGGATATAGAGACGCTTAAGAAAGCAGCGGGGATAGAGGTCATGACCTTGCCCAAGAAACGCATGGAGGCGGAGCCGATCAGCGCCACACGGATAAGGGAGCTTCTGCTTCTGGGGTACATCCGCCGCACCAACGCTTTGCTGGGCTACGAGTATCGGCTTAAGGGACGGACATCCAAAGGACTGGGCAGGGCGGGTGCACTACTAGATACCCCGACAGTGAACCTAAAACCTGGTGATCCCCACAAGCTGGTACCCCCTGACGGTATCTATGCGGTGAGATTCGGGACCCAGCACGGTCCCGGTGTCTGCTACATCGGCTCAAGCCCGACATTCGGCGATTCAGCGCACAAGATCGAGGTTCACCTGCTGGAAGGTCCTCCAGAAGAGGGTACGGCACCCATTGTTCACTTCGTTGAAAGGCTGCGTCCTGATATGAGGTTTGATTCCATGGAATCACTCCGAAAGCAGGTCAAAAAGGACGTAGCTCAGGCAAGGAGGGTGTTATCGCAAAAATAGATACAAAGACGTTCTTCAAGCTGTTCAGTAACCGCAACTTTGCGCTTTTTGCTACGGCCAACATGATCTCCCAGATCGGCGATCGCTTCACCCAGATGGCGTTCATCGAGCTTCTGGGTGTAGAGTTCTTTGGCAGCTTCGCAGCCTTCGGCGGCGTCGCGGTAATCTTTACGCTTCCCTCGATCGTACTCGGCCCCATAGCCGGGCCGTTCATTGACTCCTGGCGAAAGAAACGCGTGCTTCTGGTCGGTGATGCGGTGCGTACCCTGCTTATCATCTCCCTGCCTTTCGTCTACCTTCTCTCAGGCCACCTTATCTTTATGCTTGGGGTGGCATTGGTAGTCTACATCTTCGGCTTCTTTTTTTCTGCAGCCCGCCTTGCAATCGTGCCCCTGATTGTAGATAAGAAAGAACTCATGCAGGCCAACTCCGCGAACCTAACCCTCTTACGCGCCGCCACCGGAATCGGAACCTTCGCAGGAGGATTTTTAGTGGCCTGGATTGGCTGGCGCCTGGGCTTTGTTGTAGATGCAATAACCTACGTGATCTCGTTTGTGCTCATACTCTTTATAAAGGTGGACGAAAAACCCATTATCATACATGCGAGAGATAGCGTGACAGAGACAGGTAAGAGGGTTTCGGGCTACCTGAAAGAGATTAAGGAAGGCATCCGCCTCATGACCCAAACCCGCATGATGCGGTTCGTTATGCTTTCGATAGTGGCGCTCTTCTTCGTGTCGGGCGTGGCGTTCACGGTCATCGTCCCGACC